>DASTHB010000058.1:0-7656 GCA_035718415.1 Minisyncoccota bacterium
GCGTATCAGGCGGCATTGTCCGCTGGGATCAACGCGGCGCTTACGGCGACCAATCAGTACCCGAACAATTATCAGAACTGGCTTGCGCTCGGCAATCTCTATGCGCAGGCCGTTCCGCTCAACGTGTCGGGCGCGTACGACAGCGCAAAGCTCGCCTATGAAAAGGCGAAGGCGCTTTCACCGACCAATCCGCAGATACCGTACATCCTCGCGCAGCTCGAGATAGCCCATCACGATTCGAAAGCAGCCGAGGCGCACTTGAAGGAAGCGGTCGCGCTCAAGCAGGACTATACGGCGGCGATATTCCTCCTTTCCCAGCTCGAAGTGCAGCAGGGGAACGTTCGGGACGCGCTCCAGTCGGCGCTCGCGGCGGCGTACTTCCAGCCGAACGACCCGAACATCCTGTTCCAGGTCGGCATCCTGTATGCCGCTTCCGGCGACCTCCAGAACGCGGCTTCCGCGCTTCAAGCCGCTATACGCGTGAATCCGCAGTTCGCGAACGCACGATACTTCCTATCGGCGGTCTACGCGAAAGTCGGCGACATGAAGGATGCGGCGTCGGAGATGCAGGCGATCGCCGACATGTCGAGCGACAACGCCGCCGCGGTAGGGAAGCAGCTCGATGCGCTTAAAAGCGGGAAGAACCCGTTCCCCGCGAACCTGCTGACGATACCGCCGGCCCCGGTGAGCTAATAGGCACGACGCGAAACCGGCGAGATAGAATCTCGCCGGTTTACGCATTTCAAGGTAGAATGCCGGCATCATGGTGGGCCGTTTCCTAGAACGCATAGCCGGTATGCGCGAGCTCGTGATGCGGCCGGTGCGGAGCGTACATCAGGCGGCCTATCTGCTTGCCGGTCTCACGCTCGCGTCGCAGGCGCTCGCGCTGTTGCGCGACCGCACCTTCGCCCATACGTTCGGCGCCGGACAGGTACTCGATGTGTACTACGCCGCGTTCCGCGTGCCGGACCTCGTGTTCGCCCTCGTCTCCTCGCTCGTGTCCGCCTACGTGCTCATACCGCGTATCACCGGCATGGACAAGGAGGCGACGCGGCGGCTCTTGTCGGATTCCATCTCCTTCCTCGTCATCGGCGGCGGCGCGCTTTCGGCGGTGCTCGCGGTATTCATGCCGCAGTTCCTCGGGCTCCTCTTCCCGGATCTCGCGCGGTCCGCGCTCTCGGCTCAATTCGTATTCCTCGCGCGGCTTTTGCTTCTCCAGCCCATCTTGCTCGGACTTTCCGGCGTCCTCGGAAGCGTGACCCAGGTCCATCGTCGGTTCACGCTCTTCGCTATCTCGCCGGTCCTCTACAACTTAGGCATCATATTCGGCACGGTGGCGCTTTACCCGCGGTTCGGGCTCTTCGGCATAGGCGCAGGCGTCATCATCGGTTCTCTCGCGTATCTCGCCGTGAATGTGCCGGTCGTGATTGAAGCGGGAGTCATGCCGACGTTCCGCTGGCCGGATTTCCGCGCGGTGGGGAGCGTCATGCGCGATTCGGTGCCGCGCTCGCTCGCGCTCGGCATGGGTTCGGTCACGGCGCTCATCTTGACCGCGTTCGCGTCGCGCATCGGGACCGGTTCGGTGTCCGTCTTCACGTTCGCGAGCAATCTTGCGGCGGTGCCGCTTTCGCTCATCGGTTCCTCCTACGCGGTGGCCGCGTTCCCGGCGCTCTCCGAGAAGTCGGCTCCGGAGGAGCGCGGGGCATTCACGTCGATACTGTCGGCGAGCGCGCGGCACATCATTCTCTGGTCCATCGTGGCCGCCGGTCTCGTCATCGTGCTCCGGGCGCACCTTGTCCGCGTCATTCTCGGTTCCGGAGAATTCGACTGGAACGCGACGCGCCTCACGGCTGCGATGCTTGCCATACTGTCGGTGTCGCTTGCCGCCCAGGGTCTCGTGCTCCTCTTTTCGCGCGCTCTGTATGCAGTCCGGCAGTCATGGCGTCCTCTTTTGTACCAGATCATCGGCGGCATCTTTACGGTCGTTATCGCCCTCGCGTTCATCGGCGCGTCAGGGGGTCTTCCGCAGACGCTCGCCAATTACCTCAAGGTCGGCGACATAGGCGGCGCGAGCATCCTCCTCATTGCGCTCGCCCAGACGCTGGGGCAAGTCTTCCTCGCCGTCCTTTCCCTTGCGGCGCTCCGGAGCATCGCGCCGGGGCTCGCGGCCACGCTCACCCGTTCCGTCATCGACGGCCTCGTCGCGTCATTCGCGGGCGGCGCGGCCGCTTATTTCACGCTCACGCTCTTGGGCGGCATAGCGCCGCTCACGACCCTCCTCACGGTCTTCCTCGACGGCTTTACCGCTGGCGTGGTGGGACTCATCGCGGCAGCCTGTTCGCTCTATTACATCGAGAACGAGGAGTTCCGCATCGCCGCAGGGGCGCTCAAACGGCTCCTCAAGCGCGAGGCGCCCGGCGTCCTGCCGCCGTCAGGGGACGAGCCCATTCAACCGTGAACCCCGTTAGAGAAATCCGATCGAACGTTTGCCGCATTTTCGTCCCATGATTGAATCAAAAAACCAATTCTCTAACGGGGTGAAGCCCGAACATATCCGAAACTTCTCCATCATCGCGCACGTCGACCACGGCAAGTCGACGCTCGCGGACCGGCTGCTCGAGCGCACGGGAACGATACCGGAACGGCTCATGCGCGATCAGTTCCTCGACCGCATGGACCTGGAACGCGAGCGCGGCATCACCATAAAGATGCAGCCGGTCCGCATGCGGTACGGCGATTACGTGCTGAACCTCATCGATACGCCGGGTCACATCGATTTCTCATACGAAGTATCGCGGGCGCTCCATGCCGTCGAAGGAGTGCTACTCCTCGTCGACTCGACCCAAGGCGTGCAAGCGCAGACCCTCACAACCCTGAACGCTGCCGTCGCGCAAAAATGCACCATCATCCCTGTCGTCTCAAAGATAGACGCGCCGGCGGCGCGGGTCGAGGAAGTATCGCGCGAGATTGCTGAGCTCGTTCACGTCCCGGTCGATCAGGTGATAGCGGTGTCGGGGCGCACGGGGCAGGGCGTACCCGAGCTTCTCGAGGCGATCATCGCGCGCGTCCCGCCGCCTTCGGTCGCGACGGGAGATGAACCGCGGGGACTCATTTTCGATTTCTCCTATACGGCCCATCGCGGCATCGCGGTCTACCTTCGCGTATTCGACGGCACGTTCAAGAAAGGGCAGCAGCTCACGTTCCGAGCCGCAGGGAAGGATTTCACGGCGCTTGAGACCGGCATCTTCACGCCCGGCGAGACGCCGTCCGATTCGCTCTCCGCGGGCGAGATCGGATATATCGTGACCGGCATCAAGGAGCCGGGGATCGTCGGCGTCGGCGACACCATCGGTCTCTCGAAGGGCGCGCTGCCGGCATTGCACGGGTACGAGAAACCGCGTCCGGTCGTATGGGCGTCAGTGTATCCGGAAAGCCAGGATGACCTGCCGCTCCTCCGGAAGGCGCTCGAGCGCCTGCGCCTCTCCGACTCCTCGCTTTCCTTTGAAGAAGAATCATCCGGCGTGCTCGGCCGCGGTTTCCGCTGCGGTTTCTTGGGGCTTCTCCATCTCGAGATCATCACGGAACGACTGCGACGCGAATTCGCCCTTTCGCTCGTCGTCACCATTCCGACCATTTCCTATGCCGTGACGACGAAGAACGGCGGGCGAGAGGTGATATATACCCCTTCGAAGTTTCCCGACTACGGGGACATAACACAGATCGAAGAGCCATGGGCCAAAGTCATCATCATCACGCCGCCCGACACCATGTCGTCGCTCGTCCAACTCCTCTATGATCACGAAGCCACGACGCTTTCGACTGAGACGCACGCGGACGGACGCATCGAGATGACGGTCGAGATGCCGCTCCGCGAGCTCATGCGCGGCTTCTTCGATGCGCTCAAGAACATCTCGTCCGGTTACGCGTCGCTCTCGTACGAACTTCTGCCGGAACGACCTGCGGACGTCGTTCGTCTCGACATCCTCGTCGCCGAAGAACCGGTCCCGGCGTTCGCGCGCGTCGTGTCGCGCCGGCGCGTGCAGGAAGAAGCGGACAAGATGGTCGAGAAGCTCCATGGCATCCTTCCGAAGCAGCTTTTCGTCACGAAGATCCAGGCGGAAGCGCTCGGTCGGATCATCGCCTCCCGAACGCTGTCGGCAATGCGCAAGGACGTGACGGGGTATCTCTACGGAGGCGACGTAACGCGAAAGAAAAAACTGCTGGAGAAGCAGAAGCGCGGCAAGCAGAAACTCCTTGAACGGGGGACAGGGAAGGTCAATATCCCCGAGGACGTATTCATGAAAATGGTGCAGTCGTCGGCGGAATGACGAGGGGTATACTAATAACCATGCATGCGCGGCAATTCAGGAACGGACTTCTCCTCGGTTTCCTCGCCCTGGTCTCGTTCTGGCTCCTTTCTCTCATCTGGGGGATAGCGGGCAAGGCCCGCGTCGCGGTCACTCAAGCGACGGAAGCGAAGACCGAGTATGAGGAGCTCGAGGCGCGCAAAGCAACGCTTCAGGCCAACCTAGCGGCCTTAGATACCCCGCGAGGAACGGATGCGGCCATCCGCACGGCCTTCGGAGTTGCGCGACCGGGCGAAGAGGTTATCGTGGTGGTACCGCCCGCGACCGCGTCGCCCACATCGACGCCGACGTGGTGGGATAGATTGATAGATTGGTTCAAGTAAGCGGGATTAGTTTAATGGCAGGACGCGACCTTCCCAAGGTTGAGGCACGGGTTCGATTCCCGTATCCCGCACCTTCATTTCTGTGGATAACTATGAATGGTATACTGGGCCCCATAACCTAGAAAACATGGATAAAAACGTCGTCATCTATAGCACCCCGACCTGTCATTTCTGCCAAATGACCAAGGATTACTTCGCCGAAAACGGGATCACCTACACGAATTACGACGTCGCTCATGACCTCGATAAGCGCCAGGAAATGATCCAGAAATCCGGCCAGATGGGCGTACCCGTTATCACGATTGGCGATGAACTCATCGTCGGCTTCGACAAGGAGAGGCTCGCCTCCGCCCTTGGCCTGGCCGCATAAGCCCTAGCCCTCTTAGTTCAATGGATAGAACGGCTCACTCCTAACGAGTCGATCCAGGTTCGATTCCTGGAGAGGGCATGTAACGCAAAGACGCGCACTACTGCGCGTCTTTGCGTTACATGCCGGGCGGAGCGATGTTCAGTCAGCAGGCCGAACCGCGAGCCGGGGTCGCGGTAAGCGTCTGCGGGCAGACGGCTTATCCGTGACCATGATGCTATAATTTTCCCATGGACCCTGAACTGAAGCGCCTTCTCTCCGAGAATCTCGCGGTCGCGAAAGACAATAACGCCATCCTGCGCTCGATGCGCCACCATCAGTGGCTCTCGACCCTCTTATCCGCCGTTTTCTGGATCGCGGTCGTCGTGGCGCCTCTCTTCTTCTATCAGCAGTATCTTGCCCCGATTTTCGCCAAGATGTACGGCACTTCCGGCACGTCCGGACCGTTCGGCCTGCCGACTTCCGCGGAACTACAAAAACTGCTAGACTCGTACAAAGCCGGGCAGACCCGGTAGCGCTTGGATACGTAGGCGTAGCCAAGCTCGTTCGGAGAATTCGCCTACACGAGGACGTGGCGTCGCATTTCCTCATTTCGCTTGGATAGCTCAGTTGGTAGAGCACTTCCCTGAAGAGGAAGGGGTCGTCGGTTCGAGCCCGACTCCAAGCACATGTTCCGCAAGGTCTTAAGCTCCATGAAGACCTACGAACGGCACCTCTCTGCCGTCGCTATGATCGCCGGGTTCGCCTGGGACAATGTTTTCTTCGGCCGCGTCGACCTCTGGCAGACGCAAGCCGTGTTCGCCGTGTATGCCGCTATCTGCTTCATATCGATACCGCTCCTCCATGCGCTTGCCGCGCGCGGCCCGTTGCCCAGGTGGAGCGTGCTCCTGCCTCTTTCGACCCAGTTCGCGCTCGGCGGTTTCTGGAGCGGTTTCGTCATCTTTTACGGGCGTTCAGCGGATATCGGAGCGTCCTGGCCGTTCCTTCTCGCGCTCGTCCTCGTGCTCCTCGGCAGCGAATACTTCCACCAGTACCATGAGCGCCTCGTATTCACCGCGGTGCTGTTCTTCTTCGCGCTTTATTCATACGCGATATTCGCCGTTCCGCTTCTCACGGGAACGGTGAGCGTATCGACGTTCGTGATCAGTACGCTCGTCGCTATCCTCGGTTTCGGCCTGTTCACGATAGTGCTGCGGGTCGTCGCGCGGGAACGGTTCTTGGCCGATATCTGGCGCATACGCGTGGGCGCTGCGATGACGCTCGCCGTGTTCCTTCTCGCGTACGCGGCGAACATACTGCCGCCCCTGCCGCTTTCCGAAGTCGCGGGCGGCGTCTACCACAGCGTATGGCGCGTGCCGGGCGCATATCTCGCGTCCGAAGAGCCGCAGCCGTGGCGCGTGACGTATCTCGGCTTCGCGCCGACGCTCCACCTCCTGCTCGGCGATTCCGTGTCCGCGTACAGCTCCATATTCGCTCCGGCGGCCCTTTCGACGAGCATCGTCCATGAATGGCAGTGGTATGATGCCGCCGCGAAGCGCTGGATCACGAAGGCCGTGATAACGTATCCGATCTCCGGCGGGCGCGACGGAGGTTATCGCGGGTATTCGACCATAGCGGTGCGGCAAGAAGGGAAATGGCGCGTCAACATAGAAACGAGCGACGGCAGGCTTATTGATCGCCTGCCGTTCACGGTCGTCGCATCCGCACCGCCGCCTCTTTCCGCGGTGACGCTTAAGTGATTTAGCCTGATTTGACGCGAAGCTTCGTTTGCTTCGCCTTGTCGAGACGGGGGAGAATGATGGTGAGAAGGCCGTCCTTGGCGGATGCAGACGCGCCATCTACGTCGACCTCTTGCGGCAGAACTATGGTGCGGGAGAACGAACCCCAGAAGAGCTCGCGCGTGAAATAATCGCTCGTCGTGACTTGCTCGCGCTCCATGCGCGAACCTTCGATCTCGACCATGTCGCGGCTTATCGATATGGAAAGCTCGTCGGGCCGAACGCCGGCGACGAATGCGCGGATGATGATGTCGTTGCCGGTCTGATGCACGTCGACTGGGAGCTGGCCTTCGCCTGCCGGAACGCTATCCGCCGCCGCCGCGCGGCCTTTCACTTCTTTCTTTATCGCTGGCGTGGTTATCGGCAGCTCCTCATCGAAATCGAACGAGTCAGCGGGCGAGGTCCCTGAGAGCCGATCGAAGAACGAGCGTTTCATAAAGATGATGATGGTGGATTAGGCGTTTTTGCGTACTGAAAATATTTGAGAACCTCGAATGCGGCGAAGAAGATGACCGCGACGGTCCACGTGAGCGTGAATGCTGACCACGTACCGGAGGTTCCTGGACTAATAATAAGCATGTTGAATGCGGTATGCAACGCGATAGCTAGGATAAGTCCGACCGCTGCGGCGGATTCACGCAAGAATGCGCCGCTCCCGTGCGTGAACGCGAGCGCGAAGCCGATAGCGGAGGATGAGACGACGTGAACAAGCGTGGAGCCGAGGAAACGGATGTGATCCGTCGAAAGCGCGGCTGCGATCTGGCCTTTCGCTATAGGAGCGAGCAAATACAACATATTTTCCGCAGCTGCGAAGCCGAGCG
>DASTHB010000059.1:0-5282 GCA_035718415.1 Minisyncoccota bacterium
CATCCGCATCGGGCTCCTCGTCGCGACGACCGTCATCGCGGGGTACCTGCCGTCGCGCATGATCGTGCGGAAGAACACGCTCGATTCCATATTGGGCAGAAATTAATATGACTAACGCGATCGAAACGAAAAACCTGGTGAAATCCTTCAAAGACGGTCTCGTCGAGACCCGCGTATTGAAAGGCGTTGATTTCACGGTCGGGAAAGGGCAGTTCGTCGCCATCATGGGCCGCTCCGGCGCCGGCAAGTCGACGCTCCTCTATCAGCTGTCGCTTCTCGATGATCCGACGAGCGGCGAGATCCGCGTGAACGGCAAGGAGGCGCACACGATGTCGGAGCGAGAGAAGATGTTCTTCCGCCTCGCCGAGTTCGGCTACGTGTTCCAGGATTATGCGCTCCTACCCGAGCTTTCGGCGATAGAGAATGTCGCGCTCCCGCTTCTCATGCAGGGCGTCACAAAAGACGCGGCGTATGAGAAGGCGGCCGGAGCCCTTCACAAAGTCGGTCTCGGCAAGCGCCTCCACAATCTTCCGAGCCAGCTTTCGGGAGGCGAGCAGCAGCGCGTGTCCATCTCGCGGGCCATCGCGCATGAACCAGACATATTGTTCGCCGACGAGCCGACGGCGAACCTCGATCTCGAATCCTCCGCCACCGTCATGAATATCTTCCGGGACCTCCATAGGGCAGGGCAGACCATCATCATGGTCACCCATGAGGAAGAATTCGCGAAGTTCGCCGAACGCGTCGTGAAGCTCGACGAGGGCAAGATCCTCGCAGATATCCTGCAGTCGCCTACGCCGTAATCCACAGCCGAGCTTGCCCCGTTAGATAACGCGCCGCCTTCGTCGAGGCAGTGTTTCCACAGGTCTATCTTACGGGGGCTTGCACTATACCCCCCGGGGGGTATACTGCCGGGCATGAAGCATACCGATACGAAAGAGACCGCCAAGCTCGCGCGGCGGCTCAAGATCATCGAAGGCCAGGTGCGCGGGCTTATCCGCATGGTGGAAGCCGACACGTACTGCATCGACGTCATCGCCCAAACGTCGGCCGTGAAGCAGGCGCTATCGAACGTCGAGGACCGGCTTCTCGAGAATCATTTGAATACGTGCGTTCGGGAACAGATGGCATCGGGGCAGACGAAGAAAGCGGTAGGGGAAGTGCTCAAGGTGTACCAGCTGAAGCGCAAGTGATATGACGGCGAGCACCTATCGGGTCCGAGGCATGCATTGCGCGAGTTGCGCACACGTCATCGAGAAGACGTTGGGAAAGGTCGAGGGCGTCGAGTCGGTCGCGGTCAATTACGGTACGGAAACAGCCAAGATCGCATTTGATGACGCGCGGACCGCGCCCGAGGCGCTTTCAAAACGGATCGAGCATCTCGGCTACACGCTCGCCATTCCTTCGGCCGCGGAAATGGGCATGTCCGAAAGCGAGCACGCTGAACATCTCGGCCTTTCGCGATCGAAGGAAGAGAAGCTCGCGGAGATACGTGCGATGAAGAAGAAGCTCATGATAGCGCTCCCGCTCGCGGCGGTGAGCGTCGTCTTTATGGCGTCCGACATCCTCGCGAACCTCGGCATTACTTCGGAGATGCCGGAGGCGATCGCATCGGTCGCGCGCGTATTCCTGCCGATGGCAGCCACGTACGCGCTCTTTTTCGTCGGGAAGCCCTATCTTCTCGGCCTCTATCGGTTCCTTCGCTACGGAAAGGCCAACATGGACACCTTGATCGGGCTCGGCACCTCGGCGGCCTACGTCTACAGCTTGGTCGTGACGTTCTGGACCGGCGCGCTCGGTTCGCTCGTGTCCGACGCCACGTACTTCGACGTCACCATCATCGTCATAACCTTCATCACGCTCGGCAAATATCTCGAAGCTCGCGCGAAAGTGAAGACGGGCGACGCCATCGAGAAGCTCCTCGGCCTTCAGGCGAAGACCGCGCTCGTCGTCCGGGACGGCAAGGAAGTGGAAATACCCATCTCCGAGGTCGCGCACGGCGACCTCATCATTGTGAAGCCCGCGGGGAAGATCCCCGTGGACGGCGTCATCACCCTTGGGGAATCGCACGTCGACGAGTCCATGGTCACCGGTGAACCGATGCCCGTCAAGAAGGCTATCGGCGATGCGGTCGTCGGAGGGACGCTGAATACGAGCGGTTCGTTCACGTTCCGTGCGACTAAAGTCGGCTCCGAGACGATGCTCGCGAACATCGTTCGGATGGTCGCGGAGGCGCAGGGCAGCCGGGCGCCCATCCAAGCGCTCGCCGACCGCATATCGGCGGTTTTCGTACCCATCGTCCTCGTGCTCGCCGTCGTCGCTTTCGGCGCATGGCTTCTGTTCGGCACCGCGACGCTCGGTTTCTCGCAGGCGTTCGCGTTCGGCCTCACCTCCTTCATCGGCGTTCTCGTTATCGCCTGTCCCTGCGCGCTCGGTCTCGCGACCCCGACGGCCATCATTGTCGGTGTCGGCAAAGGAGCGAAAGAGGGGATCCTCGTGAAAGACGCCGCCACCTTGGAGAAGCTTCACAAGGCGGACGTCGTCGTCGTCGATAAGACGGGCACGCTCACGCACGGCAAGCCGGAGCTCATCTCGCTCGAGAACCGCTCGGACAAGTCGGATGACGAGATACTCGCCATCATGGCATCGCTCGAGAGCCGTTCGGAACATCCGGTCGCGCACGCCATCGTGTCGTACGCCAAAGAGAGAGGAGCTGCCACCGTGCCCGTGGACGGATTCGCCATCGTGAAAGGCAAAGGCGTGACCGGCTCCCTACGAGGCGTCGCGTACCAACTCGGCAGCGCGAACTATGCAGCCGAGCTCGGCGCGAACCCCCCGTCTTTCGAGAAGGACACGAAGGAAGGCAAGTCATCGGTCGTGCTCACGGCGAACGGCGGACTGCTCGCGACCGCGCTCATCGCCGACGCGATAAAGCCGGAGGCGATCGAGGCCGTCGCGGCGCTCCACGCGCTCCATATGAAAGTAGTGATGCTCACGGGCGATGATAGGAACACCGCCGAATACATCGCTCGGCAGATCGGCATCGATGAGGTCGTCGCGGAAGTGTTGCCCGAAGGGAAGCTGAAGAAGATCGAAGAGCTCCAAGCGAGCGGACATACCGTGGTCATGGCTGGCGACGGCGTGAATGACGCGCCAGCGCTCGCGCAGGCGGACGTCGGCATCGCGATGGCAACCGGCACGGATGTCGCGATCGAAAGCGCCGGCATCACGCTTCTGTCCGGAGACATAAGCAAGCTCGTCAAAGCGGTGAAGCTTTCGAAGCTCACGATGCGCGGCATTAAACAGAATCTGTTCTGGGCGTTCTTCTACAATATCGTCGGCATACCGCTCGCCGGAGGCGCGTTCTATCCGGTGTTCGGCTGGCTTCTCTCGCCCGTGTTCGCCGGGGCGGCGATGGCCGCGTCGAGCGTATCCGTCGTCGGGAATTCGCTTCGCCTTAAAACCAAATCACTATGACCACGCACACGTTCCATGTTCGGGGCATGCACTGCAAAGCGTGCACCGTTCTCATTTGCGATACGTTCACGGAGCTTCCGCACGTGGAAGGCGCCGAGGTCTCGCTTGCGACGCACGAAGTGCGGGTGACGGGCGACTTCGAGGGTTCGCCTTCGGAGATCGCAGCCCAGTTGTCGAAACTCATCGAGGGCCACGGCTATTCGCTCTCGCTCGAGCGCGAAGCGCATGAAGCGAACTGGGGCGATTTCGCGTACGCGGTACCCATCGCAGCCGCGCTCATCTTCGGATTCGTCCTCCTCCAGAAGGCGGGGCTCACCTCGCTCATCGGGAGCGGAACGGTCACCTACGGCACGGCATTCTTGATCGGCGTCATCGCATCCGTTTCTTCCTGCCTCGCGATCGTCGGCGGTCTCGTCCTTTCCCTGTCCGCCAATTCGGCGAAAGAAGGCGGCACGTGGCGGACGCAGGCGCTGTTCCACGCGGGGCGTCTCGGCGGGTTCTTCCTCCTCGGCGGGGTAGTGGGGATGGTCGGCAACTCGCTTCATTTGGGGCTCACGGCGAACATCGCGCTCGGCATCCTGGTCGGGCTCGTGATGCTCGTGCTCGGCGTGAACCTCCTCGACGTGTTTCCGGCGATGCGGCGCTTCCAGGTGTCTCTGCCCGCATTCTTCTCGCGCGGCGTGAACGCAGGAGCGAAGAAGGACCACTATCTCGCGCCGGCGCTCGTCGGCATCGGCACGTTCTTCCTGCCGTGCGGATTCACGCAATCGATGCAGCTGTACGCGCTGTCGACCGGCTCCTTCACACAAGGAGCGCTCACCATGCTCGTCTTCGCGCTCGGCACCCTGCCCGTGCTCGCGCTCCTTTCGTTCGGCTCGCTCAACATCGCGCAGAGATCCTGGAACGGTATCTTCTTCAAGACGGCAGGTCTCATCGTGGTCGCGCTCGCCGTGCTCAACATCGGCAATTCGCTCGTCACGGCCGGCGTCATCGCCCCGTTCATAAACTTCTAGCATGCAAAAATCGATCCTCGTTTCCGCTGGGCTGTCCGTGCTCCTCATCATGGGAGCGGTGTGGTTCGTCTCTATCGAACGCGGAGGTTCGGGCCCGGCGCAGGTCGCGAGCACCACTCCGGACGGCACGCAGGTGATCGACATCACCGCGAAGGGCGGCTATTCGCCGCGCGTCATCATCGCGAAGGCGGGAGTGCCGACCATCCTGCGTGTCTCGACGCGTGGAACGTTCGATTGCTCGTCGAGCATCGTCATTCCGAAGCTCGGTTTCCAGAAGTTCATGCCGCCGACCGGCACGACGGACATCCCGATAAGCGCGAAAGACGCCCAAGGTACCCTCCAGGGGCTCTGCGCCATGGGCATGTACAACTTCCAGATCCGATTCGAGTGAGGGACGGCTATCCACATGGGGCCCGCCGGTCGTTCCGGCGGGCCCCATACTTATGGGTAGCGGACCACCACCCCCGCTTTTATCAACCCCTCATTCGCTCACACATGAAAGGATGGAACGGAATCGTATGCATTCTCGTGGTCGTCGGCGCCATTAACTGGGGCCTGGTCGGTCTCGGGATGCTCTTCGGCGGCTCGGATTGGAATGTCGTGAAGCTCATCTTCGGAACCTGGCAGCCAGTAGAAGCAATCATCTACGTGCTCGTCGGCATCGCCGGCATCATGCACATCAAGTCGTGCCGCGCCAACAGCGGCTCGATGATGATGTAAGCTTTCGCAGACGAAAGCTTTCTGCCGGCGCTCGCCTCGGACAAAATCAAGTCAGAACTTGTTTTGTCACTC
>DASTHB010000060.1:0-2333 GCA_035718415.1 Minisyncoccota bacterium
GATCTGCTCGCAGATCCGAATCTCGTCTACGAAGAGCAAGTATTCAAGTTCAAGGGCGACCCGGATGCGCTCGCGCTCGCTCACATTCTCTGGCTGCGCACCGTGAGTCCTACGGGCAAACTCGTGAAGCGCGCCATCATCATGTGGAGCGCGCACGACAGCGCGTATTCGCCAAAATCGGTCACCACGGATGCCTCAACGGCATCGTAACAACCGGACGCCGTCCCTCATTCGGACGGCGTTTTTTATTCGTCGCCATCGTGCTATATTCGACCATGGATTTTGTTCCGTAGAAACCGTGGCCAAAAAAGGAGCCGACGTGAAAGCCGAGGACCGTGTGATCCTGCAGAGACTGCTTCAAGAACGCGCGCCGCTCGAGAAGAAGGCGGTCGACCATTTCATGCAAAAAGAGGAGCTGCTCTATCCGGGCAACCGCTTCTGGAAAGCGAAGCGGTGGGTGCGCAACCATGTCCCGATAACGACGTTGTTCGTGCTCTCCGTGTGGATGGGAGGATTCGCCCTCGGCGGCTATCCGTTCGAGAGCGGCATCATGGCAGGATGTGCGGTCATGGTGTTCGTCGTTCTGCCTTGGTGCATCCTCGCCGCATTCGAGGTCCCGCCCGCCGACTGGGAGCGCGCGACGAGAGCACGCGCCTATTTCAACGACCGGAACTACGTACGGAAGCTCAGCGTTTTCCCGGGTGACCTGCACATGCATGTCGTCCAGGAAGTGCTGCGTCGACCGACCGACGACGATGCCATGGTTCGCGCCGCCGTCGTGTGGCTCGACTACGAAGAGAACGGCAAGATGCACCGCAGAGGCATGGCCGTTTGGAGTGCCGCCCACTAAGACAGTTCACAAACGCCCGCGTTTTACGCGGGCTTCGTTTTATCCTTCGCGTTAGGACGAAAGGTCGCCGTGCTCGGTCGGAGCGATGGTCAGTCCCTCTTCGTCTTTTTTCTTCGGCGTTATGCCGTTCGCAATGAGCAAGTTCTCGAACTCTGCTCGCTCCACGGTCTCTTTTTCTATGAGCTCCTTCGCGATCGCATCGAGCGCCTTCCGGTGCTCGACAAGGACTTTGCGCGCCCGCTTCTTCGCGTCATCGATGATGCGCGAGACTTCGGCATCTATCTCCGCAGCGGTCTTTTCAGAATAGGGTTCATTGCCCATCTGCCGTTCGCCGAAAGCGACGGGACCAAGCTTGTCGCTCATGCCGTAGCGAGAGACCATGTCGCGCGCGAGCGCGGTGATGACCATGAGGTCGTTCGATGGCCCGGTCGTGATGTCATCGAAGAGCATCTCTTCGGCGACGTATCCGCCCAAGGTCGCCGCGATGTCGTCGAGGAACTGTTTCTTCGACTGCATTTTCTTGTCCTCGAACGGCAGCTTGAGCGTGTAACCGGCGGCGCGGCCGCGGCTGATGATGGAGATCTTGTGGACAGGATCGGCGTTCGGCAGGATCGATGAAACGAGCGCATGTCCCGCTTCGTGGTATGCCGTGAGCTCCTTCTCCTTTTTCGTAAGCAAATGGCTCTTGCGCTCGGGCCCGAGCATGACCTTCTCGATCGAACGTATGAGATCGTACTGCGTCAATTCCTTGCGGTTCTCTCGGGCAGCAAGGATCGCGCCTTCGTTCATGAGCGAATAGAGCTCGGCACCAGAGAAGCCGGGCGTGCGCTCCGCGATGACGGAAAGGTTCACGTCGGGACCGAGCGGTTTCGTTCGCGCGTGTATCTTGAGTATCTCCTCGCGGTCGCGGCGGTCCGGCAGGTCTATGGTGACGCGACGGTCGAAACGGCCGGGGCGGAGGAGCGCGGGATCAAGCACGTCGGGCCGGTTCGTGGCCGCCATGACGACGACTTTCTCGGCAGGCTCGAAACCGTCCATTTCGACCAGTATCTGATTGAGCGTCTGCTCCCGCTCGTCATTGCCGCCGCCCATGCCGGCGCCGCGCACTCGTCCGACGGCGTCTATCTCGTCCATGAAAATGATGGCCGGCGCGGCCTTCTTCGCCATCTGGAACAGATCGCGCACGCGCGATGCGCCGACGCCGACGAACATCTCGACGAACTCGGAGCCGCTGATCGAGAAGAACGGTACGCCGGCTTCGCCCGCTACGGCGCGAGCGAGCATCGTCTTCCCCGTTCCCGGGGCGCCCATGAGGATGATGCCCTTCGGTATGCGCGCGCCGATATCGAGGAATTTCTTCGGGTTCTTGAGGAAGTCGACGATCTCGACGAGCTCCTCCTTGGCTTCGCGCGCGCCAGCGACGTCGGCGAAGGTCACTCGTTGCGACGTATCCGCGGGGTCGATGACGCGCGCTTTCGACTGG
>DASTHB010000061.1:0-3359 GCA_035718415.1 Minisyncoccota bacterium
TTATGGACTAGCAAGGTAGTGCTATTCTAGAGTGAATCCATGTCACTCGAACGCCTGTCTATGTCTTCCCGAATCTCTTTTCAAAACGAGCCGAAGTTATCAGAGCACGAGGTTGATAAAACTTTTAACGAAAAGCGAGTAGCACTTGCTGGGCAGTTAGAAAGTTTTCTTGTATCGCATAGCCGTTTTCAAGATAAAGAGGTTTCAGTTACTTTCGCACACAAAGGCGTCTCATCACTCATAGCCATTATTGAGACCCTAGATGAAAAGTTGGTTCTTAAAATCCCTTTGAGCCGTACGTACGTGGCAGGAGAGGCTCAATTTTTACGAGTATGGGAACAAGCAGGAGTAAAAGTCCCGCACGTCATTGAAGACGGTGTTTTAGACGACCACCCATTCGTTCTGATGGAGTATATTGATGCTCCAACTTTAACAAATGCTTACACACAAGAAGAAATGACAGCAAAGGGGATTTATACAGAAATGGGCCGTACCTTGCGTCTTATGCATACGCCAGAAGCAGAGGGGTACGGTCGTGTAGTTGGAGGCAAGGCAGAATTTACGAAATTTAGCGATTGGCTGTACAGCCCAGACATTGAAGAAAGAATTGCATATGTAAAAGAACATAATCTTCTTGACGAAGAACAGACTTCTATCCAAAAAGCTTTTGAAATACTGCAGGAACATATCTCGGAGAACCCCAAGAGTAGCTACTGTCACGACGATTTTGGAGCAGCGAATATCTTTGCAACCACTCCCATTACCGTGTTTGACCCTAACCCAAGATTTCATAACGGCTACCTAGATTTAGGACGTAGTATGGTCTCACGTCTTTCGCACGGAGTATCGCCCGCTCCGCTAATAGAGGGGTATTTTGAGGGGGCCCCATATAATCAACGAGCATTGCACGCAGCTGTGATGCTTAACACCTATATGAAATTTCCGTACTGGCATAAAGTTAAAAGGACGGAACAAATTCAAAGAATGCAGGAATACTTTGGCAAATCTGGTATCGTAAACTGATATGAAAACGACGACTTACCAGCTAGGAGAACGGTTCTAACTTCGTCCACGACGGACAGCCCAGTTGGAATCATGAAAAAGGACACCTCATGGGGAAAGGTCGCAGATTGGTACGACGAGCTCCTCGAGGGCGGCGATGATACGTATCAAACCCAAGTCATCCTGCCGAATCTCCTTCGCATCCTCGACGTGAAGCCGGGCGATCGCGTCCTCGACATCGCGTGCGGCCAAGGCTTCTTTGCCCGCGCATTCCAAGAGGCTGGCGCGAGCGTGACCGGTGTAGATGTTTCAAAGGAGCTCATAACGCTCGCGAGCAAGGAGTCGCGCAACATCTCCTACCACGTCGCGTCCTCCACTGCCCTGCCCGTTCCTGACGCATCGTTCGATAAGGCGGTCATCGTGCTCGCTCTCGGCAACATCGCGGACATCGATGGCACGTTCAAGGAGGCGCGCCGCGCGCTCGTTCCTCGCGGACGTCTCGTGCTCGTTGTGAATCATCCTGCGTTCCGAGTGCCGCGCCATTCCGATTGGCAGTACGAGGAGGCGTCGAAGACGCAGTACCGGCGCATCGGCCGCTATTTGTCGGGAGAGACGGTAGTAATCGACATGCATCCGGGCGAAAAGCACGGCGAAAAGACCCTTTCCTATCATCGTTCGCTCCAGGACATCTCCAAATCGCTTCGAAAGAACGGCTTCGCGACTTTGCGGCTCGAGGAGTGGATCTCGCACAAACGAAGCGGCGCGGGCCCGCGGCAATTAGCGGAAGACACCGCGCGCAAGGAAATACCGCTATTCCTCACGCTTGAAGCGATGAATCTCTGAGCTGTTCATCAGCATTTAACACGCATGCACGTACCATGCGTATTGTTCTCATTACTTTTAATTTCTACCACTATGGCGAACCAAAACACGGTGAGTCCGGTGCAGGCTCAGAAATTCCTGAACGGCGTGGATTATCCCGCCTCGAAGGACGAGCTCATCCAGGCGGCGCAATCGCAGGGTGCCGATGAGGACGTCATTCAGACGCTTCGAAACATCCCGATGGACTCCTTCAACTCTGCGAATGACGTCTCCGAGGGCATTAGCCGGATGGGCGGCAACGCTTAGCTATCCGCAGAGCGCGCGAGACGGAGCGCCGGGAGGCGCTAGAATGGTCGCATGATCCTTAACGTCGGCCATCCGCAAAGCAGGCTTTGGCGGTACACGCACGTGCTCCGGCATCGGCGGTCATGGATCATCATGGCCGCCGTTGTCATCATCGCCGGCGTCTTAGCGGCCTCCGGCTTCTTCGATGGCGTCGACTGGACGAACCTCCTCGATGCCGTGCTTCGAACGACGTATCGTCTCGCCTTCGCCTACGGCATCGCCGTCATGATAGGCGTCGCGCTCGGCCTTATCGTCGGGTGGAGCCCGCTTGCGGAAGTACTCTTCCCGGTCTTCGACATCCTGCAGAACATACCGTCATTCGCGCTCATACCCTTTTTCATATATTTCTTCGGATTTACGGATTTCATGATCATACTGTTCGCGGTCAGCTCGATCGTGTGGCCCATACTGTTCGCGGTATTGACCGCCATAAAGAACGCGCACCGCGACTTGGACGATGCGGCGACCATCTTCGGCGCCGTGGGCTGGAAGCGCATCCCGGCATACCTCGCCCCGCTCTCGGTTCCGGCGATCTTGACCGGCTCCATCGTCGGCGTCGCGATCGGGTGGGAGTCCGTCATCGGTGCCGAGATCATCTCGCATGCGGCAGGTTATGGCGCGTTCGCGGTTTCCGCGAACGCCGTCGGTGTCTCGCGTTCCGCTATAGCGGGCATGCTCGCCATTCTCATCATCGTCTTCATCATCAATCGGCTCGTTTGGACGCCGCTTCTCGAGGACAGCGCTAAGCGATATTCGGCATGACCATGGAGAACGGCACGGCACTAGCTCTATCTCGCGTCACCGCCCACTTCCCGGACGGCGAGACCGCGCTCAAGGAAATGACGTTTTCGGTGCGGCACGGCTCGTTCGTATCGCTCATCGGCCCGTCGGGTGCGGGCAAGTCCACGCTGATCCGGATCATGCTCGGTCTCATGCCGGTGAAAAGCGGCGACATCGTGCGCAATTACGTACGACCCGCCGTCGTATTCCAGAACTACGCATTGTTCCCATGGCTCACCGCGCTCGAGAACGTCGAGTTCGGTCTCAAGATGGCGCGGGCCGGAAAGAAGGAGCGCCAGCGCATCGCGCGCGAGAAGCTCCGCGAAGTCGGTCTTGAGCACCTCGAGAACCACTATCCTTCCGCCCTTTCCGGCGGACAGAGCCAGCGCGTCGGTCTCGCTCGCGCGCTC
>DASTHB010000062.1:0-3900 GCA_035718415.1 Minisyncoccota bacterium
GATGGCCGTATTCGCTGGGTTGTTCGTCGATGAAAACGCCGGGCTCCTCGACGCGCCGGCGAGACCATCGAAGGAGGGGCCGCTCAAGATATCATTCGCAAGATTTATCGTGCCCATGATCGTCGCGATGTCGGACAGGATCTTGCCGAGCTGCGTGCCGATATTTCCCATTTGCACGAGCTTGTCCTGCCCTCCGCCAAGCGCCTTGTTGAGCGATGCGGCGATGACCGACCCTGGGGTCCTGATCTGTCCGGGGGTGCCATCGCTCTGATAGCAGGAATCGCCCGGGTTCACTCCTACTTTAGGAACGCATTGAACGTTCTGAGGATTTTCAGGGCTTATCGAACACGTGCCGGGTACTCCGGCATCGGTCGTGCACCCATCCCCATCGTTACTCTGTGGCGTGCAGGCCCCCGCCGGAGGACCTTCGACTTCGGCGGCTGGCCCGCACCAGGAAAGGAATCCCTGGCCCCACGCGAGCTGGCTTTGCCGTGCGTTCACCGCTCCCGCGACCATCGTGCCAAGCTGTCCCTGCGACATCTGATACATCAAATAGGGATTGTTCTGCGGCTGTGTCGTGAGCGCGAGCCACGCGCCGACGCCCCCCTGCGACCAATTGCCCGCAAGGAAACTGTTCACGTTCGGCGAATACCGGGAAAGGGTACTTCGGTTCGCGGCCCAGAAGCCCGCAGCGCTCGTCTGCTGCAGATAATTCATGCGGAGCGCCGACACGATGGACGATGAGAACGGTGAATTCGAATTCGAAGCGAACTGAGCGAAGAAGGCGAGCGCCTGTGTGTCGCCAACGCGTTGAAGATTGCCCTGCAGGTTCTGGACGAACTGCGGAGCGCCGGTGCCGTTCGTCGCCCCAGTCACGAAGCTCACGACGCCGGCGGTGAGCGTCTTGAGCAGCATGCCTGATTTTATGAACGCGATCGGTTGCAGCACGTAATCGCTGATCTGCTTCGCGAGATTCGCAGCAGCAGATACCGGAGTTGCGACCGCGGTGATGGTGTTTTGAATAGTATCCGCGACTTCGAAGGGGTCAACGCTGACTTCTACCGGAATCGCGTGCGCGCTTTCCGGAACGACAAAGAGAGAAACGGGAGCGATGAGCGCGAGGCCGAGCAGCAGAACTACCAAGCGTATATGCGGGTATTTCATGGTTTTTGAGCTGCGAGATGCGAAGCCAGATTCACGAACACTCCTCCTGGTTCTTTCACAGAAACGGTTACCCCGGCGTTCCGATACGCTTTGCCGACGTCGTCCATGGCCGACCAGAAGGATTGCACCACGTTCGGGTATTGCTCAAGCGCGATGATGGTGGCGAGCGGGTCGTCATTCACTCGCGACATATCGTTTATGACCTCGCTCAACCGCATCAGGCTGTTGATGAGCCGCAAATGTATTCCGCCGAGCTCCACCGGCGCGCTTAGCTGAGCGAAACCAACGGCCGTCGTGCGATATGACTTCGCGATCGCGGACAAAGAGGACAAGGCGGCTGTGTCGCCTTTCTCGACAGCGTCTTTGAGATAGCTCACTTCATTCTTCGAAGTGCCGCTTCGATTGGTCGCGATGATGTTCTGCGCGTCGACCGCATACGCGCGCATGGCATCGCCGCCCGATCCATCGACCCGGATGTCCGAAACTTTCTTATAATCCGGCGCTGCCGCCGCGAGCATCCCGAGCGACTGTATGCTTTGCGCCGCGACGCTTTGGATCTGTGCGTCAGTGAGATCATTGCCGCCATTCGCTTGCCGCGCCGCCAGGTAGAGGTTTATGAAATTCTGCGTGAACGCGGCGGTGAGCGTGCCGCCTGCCGATGCCGGTGGAAGACCGTTCGCATCATAAGAAACGGGAGCCGAAGAAATGCCCGGGAGGGCCGTTACCGCCTTCGGCACGATGAGCCCCTTCGCCACCGCCTGTCCGTCGGTCATTCCAAGACCGAGACTGTCCGTCTTGTGCGGGTCAGTTCCGTAGAGCGATTCCTGCCAGTCGGGAAGGCCATCACCGTCGGAGTCTTTGGTCGCCACGGCCTCGAGAAGACCCGATTCCGCCGACGCCTGTGCGGCATCCGGGTGCTCGATCGAGCGGCTCAGGTAATAGGCTCCGAAAATGACGGCCGCTGCGAAGACGCAAGAACCGATCATCCGCCAATTTCGTAGAAACTCCCCCATGGTATTACCATGAAGTATATCAGTCAGCCTGCCCTTCTCCGGGGACCCTTCGTCAATAGATGTGCATTAAAAGGCGCTTAAGTGAAGCCAAAAATCGAGCGGCGCGTCTTCCGCGCGCATGCCGGCCGGAACGGCGTCTTTCGGCACGCCCGCTTCCATCAGATTGCTCGCCAAGAGCTTCCGCTTATGCCCGAATCCCGCATGGAGAAGGTCGAAAAAGCGCCGTTCCTGGTCTCGGTCGCGGAAATACTTCCGGGAGATGCCGCTTATCGTGAGGACCGCCGAATCGACCCCGGGAGCGGGGACGAAAGCGCCTCGCGGGACGATGAACTCGCGCTTCGGCGCGCCATATGCCTTCACGGAAAGCGAAAGAATGCTCTCTTTCTTCGCGTTGGCGATACGATCGGCAACTTCCTTCTGCACGAGGAGCGTCATGGAGCTTGGCTGATTGTCGTCCTCGAGGAATCGCCGGAACAATTCTCCGGTCAAGTAGTACGGGATGTTCGCAACGACGGCATATCCTGCCGGAAGCGTTCCGAGATCGAATTCGCGCACATCGCCATGTATGAGCTCCAATTTCCCGAGCTCGACATCATCCGCAAGATCATGACGCATCTTTTCGACGAGCTCCCCATCCGCTTCTAGCGCGATGACTTTCTTCGATCGAAGCAACAGCTCGTGGGTCAGCATGCCCGTTCCGGGGCCAACTTCGAACACGACGGAGTCCGGTGAAAGTCGTGCGACGTCCGCGATGCGTGCGGCGGTCTTCGCATGCATCAAGAAATTCTGGCCGAGCGACTTCTTTGCTCGAGGGCTCATAGCTCAATGATACGCTCGTAGCCCGTCTCGTCGAACAATACGAGCGAACGGTCGATGTCGGCGAGAAATGACGAGGGTTCGGACATATAATCGCTGCCGTATATCTTTCGGATGCGCGCGAGCGTGAGGAACAGCCGGCGCTTCGCGCGCGTCATCGCCACGTAGAAAAGGCGCCGCTCCTCTTCGTCATCGCGGTCGTGGTCGTTGCCCATCCCTTCGTGCGGGAAAAGCCCTTCTTCCATGCCGGAAACGAACACAGTATCGAACTCGAGGCCTTTCGCCGCATGCACGGTCATGAGCGTCACTCCTTTCTTGTCGTTCCTATCGAGCTCGTCCTGATCGCTCGCGAGCGCCGCCTCCGCAAGGAACGCTGCGATGCCTTCCCTGCCCGGTGTGAGGTCGTGGCGTGCGGCGACCGACGCAAGTTCCTCGACGTTCTCGAAGCGTTCGCGATCTTCCGCGCTGCCCTCGTCGTAGAGCGCTTTCCGCATGCCGTTCTTCTCGACGACCAGCCGCACGAACTCGGACGGCAGAAGCTCCGACGCCGCCGAAGCGAGCTCCTCTATCACTTTTTCGAATTCCGCCACTTTTGCTCGCTCGCCCGGCCGGAGCGCCGACCGGTCGCCCGCGACGAGCTTGCCGAGCGTGACTTTGCCGATGCCGCGCGGCGGCGCCATCGCGGCGCGCATCTTATCGGATTCGCGCGACGGATCGAGCGCGAGCCGTATCCACGAGAGCGCGTCCTTCACTTCCTTCCGCGCGAAGAAATGGGTGCCGAGCAATTTGTACGGAACGCCCGCCCGCAGCAAACCTTCTTCGAGCGCGCGCGATTGGAAATTGGTGCGGAAAAGTATGGCGATATCCTCGGGACCCGTGCCGCTTCTCATGAGCTCGCGTATCTTCC
>DASTHB010000063.1:0-6679 GCA_035718415.1 Minisyncoccota bacterium
AGATGGCGCACATCGCCGGAATGCTCGCCGCTGAGCTCGGCGCGGACGTGAACATCGCGCGCGCCGGCGCCCTGCTCCACGATATCGGCAAGGCCGTGGACCACGAGGTGCAGGGCACGCACGTCGAGATAGGACGGCGCATCCTTGAGAAATTCGGCGTCGACAAGCGCGTCGTACAGGCGATGCAGTCGCATCACGAGGAGTATCCCTATGAGACGCCTGAATCCGTTCTTGTACAGGTCGCTGATGCGATCTCGGCCGGGCGTCCGGGCGCTCGGCGCGACACCGTAGACCGTTATCTCGAACGTCTCGGCGACCTCGAACGTCTCGCCGGCACTTTCGAAGGCGTGGAAAAGGTTTATGCGATAGCGGCAGGACGCGAGATACGCGTGTTCGTGAATCCCGGCAAGATCACGGACCTCGCGATGCACACGCTTGCACGCGGCGTCGCGAAGCGGATCCAAGACGAGATCAAATACCCGGGCGAGATCAAGGTAAACATAATTAGAGAGAATCGAGTGGTCGAGTTCGCCCGGTAGTAGAATTTCGGCTAGTCCAGAGGACGTGCCAAAGCGCAAGCCGAAATTTCACTACCGGCTTGCGCGCTGACGCGAGTGATTTGACGCTATCCACGCCGCCTTGGCAAGGCCATTGCGCACTATGGCGTATTTCCTATACTTTTTATAACCCGCTCCCCTATTGGCCGCGGGATTAGCAAATTACCAATACTCATGAATAAAGCAGACATCGTAGACAAGGTGCATGACGTGCTCGGCTCGACGAAGGCCGATGCGGAGCGCGCCGTCGAGACGATGATCGAATGCATCGTCTCGTCGCTCAAGAGCGGGGACGAAGTTTCGGTTGCCGGTCTCGGCATCTTCGCGACGAAGGCGCGCCCGGCGCGCCAGGGCAGGAATCCCAGGACGGGGGAGACCATTCATATCGCGGCCACCCGTACGCCGAAGTTCCGCCCGGCGAAAGCCTTGAAGGACGCGGTCAAATAAGCTCCATGGTTCGCAGAAAGCGGCGCCCTCTCAGGACGCCGCTTTCTCATTTCAAATACTTCTTGCCTTTCAATTTGTCCGGCAGATAGGAGTCTTTGTCATACAGTTTGTACCCTTTGTGGTAGCCAAGCTCTTTCATGAGCTTCGTTGGCGCGTTCCGGATATTCTTCGGGATAGGCAGATTGCCGAATTTTTGCGCATCGGCGACGGCTTCCTGATATGCGTCGTACGACTTGCGACTCTTCTGCGCCTCGGCGAGATATGCGACGCCATGGGCGAGATTGATCGCGCACTCGGGGTACCCGATGGTTTCGCAGGCGCGGAAGACCGCATTTGCGACGACGAGCGCGGTCGGTTGGGCAAGACCTATGTCTTCCGACGCGAATACGACCATGCGCCGCGCGATGAAGATCGGGTCCTCCCCTGCTTCGACCATGCGGGCGAGATAATAGAGCGCCGCATCACCTTGCGAAGCGCGCATGCTTTTTATGAATGCGCTTATCGTGTCGTAGTGCTCCTCGCCCTTCTTGTCGTAGCGCAGGTGCGGGGATTCGAGCGCCTTGTCGAGCGTGTCGACGGTGATTTTCCCGTAGAGCCGCTCGGCGCCCTCCAGCATACCGAGCGCCTTGCGCGCGTCCCCGTTCGCGTAGCCCAAAAGCCAATCGAACGCGTTTTTCGGCACCTTGAGCTTCGTGCGCTTCACGATCGACCTCAACGCTTCTTCTGACAGCGGTTCGAGCACGAACACGCGGGCGCGCGAAAGAAGCGGCGAGATGACCTCGAATGACGGGTTCTCGGTCGTCGCGCCGATAAGGGTGAGTTCCCCGCTCTCGACGTACGGAAGCAGGAAATCCTGCTGGGATTTATTGAAACGGTGTATCTCATCGAGGAAAAGGACTTTGGACTTCGGGGCGATAAGCGACTTCTGGCGCGCATCTTGTCCGCCGCTCTCGACTATCTTCCGTATGTCATCCTTCCCTGCCGACACGGCCGAAAGCTCGTAGAGCTCGGCTTCCAAGGCGCGCGCATAGATACGCGCGATGGTGGTCTTGCCCGTCCCAGGCGGCCCCCAAAGGATGAACGAGAACAAATGCTTCTTCTCGATGGCGACCCGAAGCGGCTTCCCCGGGCCGATCAAATGCTCCTGCCCCACTACCTCGTCGAGGCTTGCGGGCCGTATCCGTGCGGCCAAGGGTTCCATGGGACTATGGTACTCCCCAGATACTTTTCTGTGAAAAACAGGAAGCGTGACGAGCGGTCGCGTTTAGCAGCTTTTATTTTGTCGCCAGTTTCGTGGGACGCTGGAAGACAGACTACCGGGAAGGAGGGTTTTTCTTGAAAAGGGAAAGAATTATATATATCACACCGAAGACAATAAGTACGCCACCGAACACAGCGAGTATCTCGACGCCGAACCCCAGCAAAGTGACAAGGGTTCCGAGCAATCCGTCTTCTGGCAACTGAAAGATGGAATTCAAAATGGATATTGCGTACAAAAGAACAATTGTCGCTGCCGGCAGAATGAGTCCGGCAATGATAAGCCGCACGCCTGGGTTTTTCGTATTCATATCCACATGATGACCACACAGGCCTCGATGGGTCAAGTTGTATGTGCGGGATACCGGAATCGGACCGGTGCTCTCAGTTTGGAAAACTGATGTTCTACCATTAAACTAATCCCGCTTCAGTGCGAGAATACCATTTTTAGGTTAGCGTATGTAGGTGGAGCGCTTACTCCCCTATCTCGGCGTCCTCGCCGGCATCATACTCGCGTCGTTCAGTCTTATCTTCGTTGACCGCATCGAGGTCACGAATCCGTCACCTATCGTCGCGACTTCGAGCATAAGCATCGTTCCATCGATGCCGGCGCCGGTACTCCCGGCGCCACAAGTCCCCCAGCTTTCGATCGCGACCACGACGCCGAAGGTAACGCTCGTGCCGAATCGGAAGGCGCCGACAATAACGACCTCCGTCGCCGCTACGCCCGAAGCCGCGCCAACCCCGGCGCCGACTGCGGTCCCAACTCCTCCCGCCCTTAGCGTCGCGGCCGAGGCTCTTCGGTCTGCCCTCGTGAATATCCTTTGCTACGCTCCCGTCGGCAGCAGATTAGGTTCGATAAGCGGAAGCGGCGTATTCATCGATCCGAAAGGCATCATCCTCACGAATGCGCATGTCGCGCAATTCATGCTGCTCGCCGACCGCGGCGTCTCCTGCTCCATCCGCACCGGTTCCCCGGCTTCAGATCGCTATATAGGCGCGCTTATATTCATATCGCCCGCATGGATATCCGCGAATGCGAGCACCATCACTGCGACGAATCCCGTCGGCACAGGCGAACACGACATCGCCCTTGTTGCGGTCACGAAAACCGCGACAACCGACGCGCTGCCCGCTTCATATCCGTATGTCCCGCTCGCATCCGTCGCGCCGGCTGCGGGCACGCCCGTCGTCATCGGCTCTTACGGCGCGCAATTTCTGCAAGCGACGCAGATACTTTCCTATCTTTCCCCCACGCTCGTATACGGCTCCGTCAAGAATATCTATACCTTCGACACTACGACCATCGACGTGCTCGATCTCGGCGGTTCAGCAGCAGCGCAAGAAGGCTCCTCGGGCGGCGGTGTCGTCACCGCAAGCGGATCGCTCGCCGGCACTATCGTGACGAGCACCATCGAGGGCGACACGGCTTCGCGGCGGCTCGATGCGATAACCGCATCGTACGTGCGCGCCGATTACGCGACGGAGACGGGGGCAGCGCTCGATACCCTGCTCGATAAGCCGACGGCGGCAGCGGTGGCGGACTTCGCTCCGCAAGCAAATTCTCTCGAAAGCGTGCTCACCGCACAGCTCTAGTTTGTCGGGCCGCCGAGAGTCGAACTCGGTCAACATCCTCCCAAAGGATGCGTACTACCGTCATACGCCGGCCCGTAAGGGCCATCCTAGCAGTTTCAGACGATCTGCGGCAGATACCTGACGAGGGCTTGCCCGTCGCTCCGCCGCAGCCAGACGAGGCACCCGTCCACCTGCCACTCCCCTTGCCAGTCATGCTCCGCCACGTACCACTCCCCTGTCCTGGCGACCCTCCGCACCTTGGCTTCATGCAGATTGAGTGACGGGTCGTATGAGTCGCGTGGCGCCTCGGTCGGGAACGAGTGGACGACGAGGGTCTTCACCTCGACGAAATGCAGCGTGCTCCCCTCTTTGGCGATGATATCTATTTCGCCGGTTCTCCGCGCCACATTTGTGTCGACTATCTTAAAGTCACGGCGGCGAAGATAATGGGCGGCGATCTTTTCGCCCATCGAGCCGATCTCCTTTTTGGTCTTAGATGAGATATCCATGCGGGCCTATAGAAATACCGCGTACTTACTCAATATACTTTAGGACCCGCGCAAAATCGCCGATATGCACCACTGTCCTTTATCCCCACTGCTAACAGTTTTATCCACACTTAGACACGAGGGTATAAGAAGGCAAAAACGGCCGCACGAGGCCGTTTTTGCTCGAAAATTACACAATGCACGCTAATCAGTGCGGCCAAGGAGAATCGGTCACAGGTCATTTTCTGCTGAAAATGCCTGCGACCCCGCCTCGGACCGTCGTCCTCCGGCTTTCGATTCTCCCTCGCACTCGATGTTTGCCCGCTACGCGGGCATAAATGTGCGGCCAAGGAGAATCGAACTCCTGTCTCGTCCTTGGCAAGGACGCGTTCTACCACTAAACCATGGCCGCTTGTTCCCTATCTTTACACACCCCGCCCTATCTATCAATTCTAGATCCACGCCCCCCCAGGCGTGCTCCGTCGCCCTTTTGTGCTCCGGCCAGGACTCGAACCTGGAACAACTGCTTCGAAGGCAGTGATGATATCCATTTCACCACCGGAGCCTACGCTCCTGAATAGTACTACCAAGCGGCCCGAGATACGAGATGCGAGTAGCGTCATGCTACGATGCGCCTATGGCGTACCCTATCCCGAAAGAGATAGTCCAGGTTGCAGACGGCCTGCGAAAGGCGGGGTACGAAGCCTACCTCGTAGGCGGCTGCGTACGGGACCTTCTGCTTGGCCTTACTCCCAAGGATTGGGACGTGACGACAAATGCGGATCCAGCGCAGATACAGGCTATTTTTCCCGAGTCGTTCTATGAGAACGAGTACGGAACTGTCGGCGTGAAGACAGGTTCATCCGATCCGCGGACGGAGATCGTGGAAGTAACCCCCTACCGCACGGAAACCGGGTACACGAATAAGCGCCACCCGGACAAGGTCGAATTCGGCGCTTCCCTCGAAGCGGATCTCGCGAGACGCGACTTCACGGTCAATGCGATAGCCCTCGACGACTCTAAAGGACGCCTCATCGACCCCTACGATGGTCAAAAGGACATAAAGGACAAGCTCATTCGCGCCGTCGGCGAGCCGTCTGCCCGCTTCGCGGAGGACGCGCTCCGCATGCTGCGCGCGATACGTTTAGTGTCCGAGCTCGATTTCGGTCTTGATGGGGCTACAGCGGCTGCGATTGCCGAAAATAGCAAGCATTTAAGCCATGTTTCACGTGAACGAGTGAGGGATGAACTCAGTAGAATTCTCAATTCCAAGCAGCCCATGACCGCGCTCGTCCTTGCAGAGAAGCTGGGAATCCTCACCTATATCGCATCTGACCTCACGCGCGGCGTCGGCGTCGATCAGAATCAAGCCCATAAATATGATGTCTTTGAGCACCTGATGCGCACTATGCAGCACGCCGCTGACAAAGGCTGGGATTTCGATATCCGCCTTGCCGGACTTTTCCATGATGTATCGAAGCCGGAGACGCGGCGCTGGTCTGACGAGAAGAAGGACTGGACCTTCCATGGGCACGAAGTCGTTGGTTCACGTGTAACCAGAAAAGCGCTCGAAGACCTCCGCTTCCCCAAGGAAACTATAGAAAAGGTCGTTAAACTCGTGCGCTGGCATATGTTCTTCTCCGATCCGGACCAGATAACCCTCTCCGCGGTCAGGCGGATGATTCGCAACGTGGGCGAGGAGAACATCTGGGACCTCCTCAACCTCCGTATTTGCGACCGCATTGGCACTGGGCGGCCGAAAGAACAGCCATTCCGCTTCAGAAAATATAAAGCGATGGTCGAACAGGCTCTCCGTGATCCGATATCGGTAGCCATGCTTAAGACCGACGGAAACCGGATAATGAGCACGTTCCACGTGGAATCTGGCCCCCGCATCGGCTGGACGCTCAATGCCCTCCTAGAGGAGGTGCTGGACGATGCGACACGGAATACTAGGGAATATCTCGATAGAAGAAGCGAAGAACTGTTAAAGATGCCGGACAAAGAGCTTCGAGAGCTCGGAGAGTCAGGGAAAAAGCGCCGGGAGGCGGCAGAAGACGAGGAAGTACGCCACATAATGGAAAAGCATCACGTTTGCTGACGGTTCACGTGAACCCTATGCGTGTGAAACACTGGCCTGCCTACAAAAAAGCCACCCTGGGGTGGCTGAGGCGATAAAAGGAGCAGGGGCGTAAATGATAGTGCCTCAACCTGAGAAAGAGGGCGGCTTTAGTGTTTTATTGGTGCCGTCGCGCTTTCACGTGGAACACCGTGCGCAGTCGTAATAAGCGGATTCGCCGCAAGCGTAGGCAGGCGCGACAACGTGAGAGGCTAGTGCCTGACAGATCAAAAAAG
>DASTHB010000064.1:0-6794 GCA_035718415.1 Minisyncoccota bacterium
CATTTCCTATGCCTAAGCCCACGAAGAAGCGCATCGTCCTGCTTGATACGCACGCGATCATCCATCGCGCCTATCATGCACTGCCGGAATTCACCGGCCCGACGGGCGCGCCGACGGGCGCGCTCTACGGCCTCGTGTCGATGTTGCTTAAGATCATCACCGATCTGCGGCCGGATTTCATCGCCGCATGCTACGACCTCGCCGGACCGACGATCCGCCACGAGGCATATGCGGCATATAAAGGAACGCGCGCCGCGACCGACGACGCGCTCGCGCTGCAGCTCGACGAATCCCGGAAGATCTTCAAGGCATTTTCCATACCCATCTATGAACGCGACGGATTCGAAGCGGACGACCTCCTCGGCACGATCGCTAAGGAGATGCGCGCGCACAAGGACGTCGACGTCATCATCGCCTCGGGCGACATGGATACGCTGCAGCTCGTCGATGACGAACGGGTCCGTGTCTATACGCTCAAGAAGGGGCTGAACGATACCATCCTCTACGACGAGAAGGCCGTGCAGGAACGTTTCGGTTTCGGACCGGAGCTCATTCCTGACTGGAAAGGCTTACGGGGCGACCCGTCGGACAACATCAAAGGAGTTCCTGGCATCGGCGAAAAGACAGCGACCGAGCTCATCACGAAATTCGGAACTATCGAAGCGATCTACAAGACCCTCAAGAAGGGCGATACCGCGTTCCTCGATAAGGGAGTGAAGGCGCGCATCATCGGCTTATTGCGCGACCACGAAGAGGAAGCCCGATTCTCAAAATCGCTCGCGACCATCCGGCTCGACGCGCCCATATCGTTCGCGCTTCCCGAACGGCGATGGGCGGAGCAGGTCTCGGTGCCTGCCATCATCGCGCTCTGCGACGAATTCGGGTTCCGATCGCTCCGTGACCGCGCGAAATCCGTCGTTGCGAAAGCAGCAGGAGTCGTGCTCGCCGACGAGGCTGAGGCAGCGGCCCCTCCTGAAGAAGAGGTGGACGAGAAGCGTCTTGCCGAAGCGAAGGTCATGCTCTGGCTTCTTGCATCGGATTTTACGAACCCGGCCCTTGACGACGTGCTCGCCTTCACGAAGGAGCGCGCGTTCGACGCGGCGTATGCCGATCTCGAAAAAAAGATCAGCGAAGCGGGAAGAGTGAAGGACGTGTACGAACGCATCGAGCGGCCGCTCATCCCGATCGCAGAGAAGATGCGCGGGCGCGGCATCAAAGTCGAACGAGCGGTGCTCGCGGACCTCGCGAAGACCTACAGCGCGGAACTGTCGCGCATCGAGAAAAGCATCTACAAGGCCGCTGGGCGGGAATTCAATGTGAGCTCCCCGAAGCAGCTCGGCGAAGTGCTCTTCGATGAGCTCAAGATCGTGCCTGACCGTCAGAAACGAACGGCAGGCGGCCAGCGTTCGACGCGCGAGAGCGAGCTTGAGAAGATACGCGAAATGCATCCCATCGTGGGGGAGATACTCGAGTATCGCGAGCTGAAGAAATTATTGTCGACGTATATCGAGAACCTGCCGCCGCTCCTTGATGCCGATGGCCGGCTCCACGCGGAGTTCCTTCAGACCGGCACGACGACGGGCCGCATGGCGAGCCAGAACCCGAACCTGCAGAACATCCCGCTCCATAGCGAACGCGGACGGGCCATCCGGCACGCGTTCGTCGCAAGCGAAGGATTCACGCTCGTCGCGCTCGATTATTCCCAGATCGAACTTCGCCTGGCCGCGATACTTTCCGGCGACGAGAAGCTCATGGAGATATTCAAGAACGGTCGCGACGTGCATCGCGAAGTCGCGGCACGCGTGTTCCACGTCGAACCGGACGCGGTCGATCGCGAGCTACGGCGCCGCGCAAAGGTCATCAACTTCGGCATCCTGTACGGCATGGGCGTGAATGCGCTGCGCGCGCAGCTCGGCAGCACAACCGCCGAGGCGCATGAGTATCTGGAGAATTATTTTTCTACCTTCAAGACCCTGTCCGAATACCTCGAAAAGACCAAAGGGTTCGCGCGCAAGCACGGCTACACAGAAACGCTCTTCGGCAGGCGACGCCAGTTCCCCGAAATGAAATCCACGCTTCCGTACGTTCGGGCGCAGGCGGAACGCATGGCGCTCAATGCGCCTATCCAAGGAACGCAGGCCGACATCATCAAGCTCGCCATGGTCGAGGTCGATGAGATGCTCACGGAGCAAAAAGCAGGTTCGGACGCCTACCTGCTCCTTCAAGTGCATGACGAGCTCGTGTACGAGATACGCGATGACCGCGTGGACGACCTCTCGGCGCGGATAAAAAGCATCATGGAGTCGGTGCTTCCGGCAGAAGAGGCCCGCGGCGTCCCCATCATCGCGGTGCCGAAGCACGGGAAAGATTGGGGCGCGATGACGGAGCTATGATCTATCTCTTCCACGGTTCTGATGTCGACAAAGTCCGTTCGAAAGCTTTCGAATGGCTAGGAAAAGCGCGCGCGAAGGAGCCCGAGCTTACGTACGTCCGTCTTTCGCGGGAAGAGGCGACCCCTGCGGCGCTCATTGACGCTGCCCAGTCAGGAGGGCTTTTCGTAAAACGGCTTCTCGTCCTCATCGACGACCCGTTCCCGGGGAAAGCAGACGACGGGCAAGGCGGCGATACCGCCATCGAAGAGCATCTCGACGAACTCGCCGCATCCGACAACGCCGTCGTCATACTCGCGCCGAAGCTGGCGTCAGCCAAAGCGAAGAAGATAGCGGCGAAGGCGAAGATCGCGTACGTCTTCGACGATAAGGAGAAGCGCGCGGAGCGCGGATTCAACACGGCGCTCGTGAACGCGCTCGCGGTGCGCTCGCGCGAACGACTGTGGGTCGAAGTGAACCGCGCCCTCCGCGCGGGCGACGCTCCCGAGATGGTGCACGGGCTTCTCCATTGGAAAGCGCGCGACCTCATGGAGAAGGGGAGCCGCGCGTGGACGCCGGAAGAAGCCCGGGCGCTCTCGCTCACTCTTATCGGGTTTCTCCAAGAGACGCGCCGCAAAGGGCTCGATCTCGGTGAGTCGCTCGAGCGATTTTCGCTCTCTTTATAAGAGTAAGTATCGATGTTAGTGTGCAGATACGCGTCCGTATGGAGTACCATGCGATGCGTTGGTTCGGCGAGAATGACCGAACACGGTCGTTCCTTTCTGTCTCGCCGGATCCGCGCCTGTATGGATTACCATACGGACGCTCGTTCGGAGAGAAAAGAATGCACGCAGACGCTCTTCTTTTCTTCCTCGCTTCGCGCCCGTAGCTCAGTCGGTAGAGCAGCGGCCTTTTAAGCCGTTGGTCGGTGGTTCGAGCCCACCCGGGCGCACAAATCAGTCCTGTTCGTTAGTACGTAAACGCGTCGACGACGGCTCCTTCGCGGTCAAGGAGCTTCACGAGCTCGTGCGAACTGCGCCAGAGCGGCGTCGTGCGGCCGAGATAGATATGCCAGGTATCGCCGAGGAAATCAGCGTCGCTCCGGTGCGTATCGGCGCAGCCGTTGTAATTGAAGTATTTGACGAGGAAATTCTGGCAGGCGCTCGAGACGGTCGTCGGAGGCGTGAGCACGGCCTGACATCTTGAGAGCCGGTTCGTGTAATCCGTGCACGCGACGTCCCGAAGCGAATCGGCATAATACGAGCCGAGTTCGTTCTGTCCCGTGGGGCAATTCTGCGGAAGCGACGGATAGAACGACTGGAAATTCGAGTAATAACCGATGCATTTGTTCTCTCGGAACGAGCCGCCGATGGGCGAGCGACCTGAAATGAGATACGCTCGCGTCCCGGGCGTAAGCACGATGTCCTGGACCGCATTGATGGTCCCTGACATGGGGACTTCCGTTCCGCGCGGGATGTAAGAAGCATTCCCGGTCGCTTCCGAAACGAGCTGCCAGCCGGAGATATCGACGGGCACGCCGCTACCGGACGGCACGTAGAGCAGGATGTATTCCGAGCTCGGATCGCCCGCGGCTCCCGAAACGCCGTGGCTCATCACGACCGTGTTCCGGTACGTCGAAGGATTCGTGAGGGCGGAGCCACCCGGGAGTCCGGCCCCGCCGCCGAGCGAGCCGCCGCCCGTCGAAGAGCCGGGGAGCGCGACATCGGAGTTGCCGACGGTAAGCGGCGCCCGCGGTAGCGACAAATAGGTCCCGCCGCCGAGCGCTCCCGGTTGGGCGAGCCGCGGGCCGGCGAAAGCGAGCGGGTGGAGCGGCCCGCCCGTCGCTATCCATATGAGGAAGATGAAGATGAAAACGCCTATGAAAAACCAGGCATCATGTTCCATACCGAAATACTATCAGACCTTTCCGTTAAGCCGCTCGAGCTCTTCGCGTACGACCTGCGCATCGCTCCACGGCGTCTTCTGCCCGTTCGGACCCATGATAAAGGGGTCAGTTCCTTTTCCGGAGACGAGGACGACGTCGCCGCGCTTCGCGAGCGAGAGCGCCGTTCGTATGGCTTCGCGGCGGTCCATGATGATGCGCGGCTGCTTCGTCATCCCGGCGGCCATCGAGTCGATGATCGCGCGCGGGTCCTCGTCGTAGGGGTCCTCATTCGTGAGAATGACCGCGTCGCAATACGTTTCCGCGATCTTGCCCATCAAGGGACGCTTCCACGTATCGCGCCCGCCGCCCGTATTACCGAGCACGCAGATCTTCCTTTCGGAAGGGAAGGCGTTATAGAGAGCGCGGAGCGAGTCTGGCGTGTGCGCATAGTCCACGACCGCGATGAAATCCTGCCCCGCTTCGACGCGCTCGACGCGTCCGCTGATCTTCTTCAGGTCTCGAAGCGCTTCCGCGCAGATGGGGAGGGGAATACCGAACGCCTCGGCGGTCTTTATGGCTGCGAGCGCATTCAGGATATTGAATTCGCCGGGCTGTGGGAGCGCGAACTGCGTTCCCTTATAGGTGAAGGAAACGCCGTTCGAATCCAGATGCCGGTCATGAGCGTCGGAGAGCGAAAACGGGATTTTGCGCTCGACGGGTAGCGCAAGGAACGCCGCGCCGCGCTCGTCGTCGGCGTTCGCGATGATCGCTCGGGGCCGTTTTGAGGAACGAACGAGCTCCTCACCGATGCGAAGCTTCGCTCTGAAGTAGTTTTCATACGAGCCGTGCGATTCGATATGCTCCTTCTGCAGATTGGTGAAGACGAGCGCATCAAGCTCGATACCGTGCTGGCGATGCTGGAGCACCGCCTCGCTCGTGATCTCAACAACGGCATGAGTACAGCCGTTCTCAAGCGCGTTCGCCAAGAATGCTTGGATGAAACCGCGGCCGGGAAGGGTCATCTTGAAGAGGTTCGGGCGCGATTCCGCTCCTGTTGCGAATCGGATAGTGCTCGCGAGGGCGGTTTTCCTTCCCGCTCTCGAGAAAATCGAATGGAGCATCTCCGCGACGGATGATTTCCCTTTGGTACCCGTAACGCCGATGACCGTCATCCGCTTTCCTGGCTTCCCGTGCCAGTGAAGCGCGATGAGCGCCCAAGCAAAATGATATGGGCGGAGCAATAGACGGCGGAAACGTCTCATGGATTATGCGATAGCGCCGCTTTGAGCCGCGCATCCTTCCCGACGACGCTTTCGGGTATGGCCTGTAGTGCCTTGCGCGCCTCGCGCTCGGTGTAGCCGAGCGCGACGAGCGTGTCGAACACTTCGCCGTCCGCATCGTCGTGCGCTGCATCACCGACCTTTTCGGAAAGCTCCACCAGCATCTTCTCCGCGCTCTTCTTACCGAGCCCGACGACCTTCGTAAGGTACGAAAGATCGCGCTTGCCGATGGCGCCGAGAAGAGAGACTCGCGGGGCGCGCCGAAGTACGGACAAGGCGGTCTTCGGACCCACGCCCGAAACCGACAGCATGAGCTCGAAGAAGTCCCGATCAGCCGGTTCTTGAAAACCATAAAGCTCCATGCCGTCCTGCTTCACGGCCAGGTGGGTGGCGAGATGCGCTTCCGTTCCCACGGTGAGGGTGTCGGAAGAGGGCATGCGGACCTCGACCCCGAAACCGGCGACCTCGATGACCGCTCCTTGGGCAGTCACCTCGAGCACACGACCGCGTATCTGCCGGATCATGGCTCCATCGTACCATTTGCGAGTTCTCGGAAGATAGCGTATATATAGATGCACTATGGCAATCACGAGTTCGGCCAAGAAGGCCATCCGTTCAGCCGCGCGAAAGCGCGTTTTCAATCTGCGCCGCAAGAGCGTCCTCGCCGGCACGACGAAGTCGCTTGAGAAGGCGCTCGTCGCGAAGGACGTGAAGGAGGCAGAGAAACTCCTCCCGGCTGCCTACCAGGCGATCGACAAGGCGATGAAGCGCGGCGTTCTCAAAGCGAACACCGCCGCCCGTAAGAAATCACGGCTCGCTCTCGCCGTTGCGAAGGCGAAGGCGTAAACGAAAAGACCCGCGCGAGCGGGTTTTTCGTTTCCTGTGCTCTTGGACGGAATCGAACCGTCATCTGCTCCTTCGGAGGGAGCTGTCCTATCCGTTGAACGACAAGAGCGTGAGGGTACGATACTACAAAAATAGAAACCCGGCAGGACCGCGGATTACCGCCTATCTCCCTCGACTAAACTTTTGCGGTCGTAAAAGTTTGTCTGAGCAGGGCGCGCGGTTTCGCGTACTCGCGAAACATCGCTGCGCCTTTCGATGCCTGCACGTATGGCGCGAAGGCGCCATACTCGAGGGCACAAAACGAATGCGCTATGAGTTTTGTGCCCTCGGCAGGAATCGAACCTGCATCGTCAGCTCCGCAAGCTGATGTCCTATCCATTGAACGACGAGGGCGAAGTGAGGAAGTGCGACTGC
>DASTHB010000065.1:0-2734 GCA_035718415.1 Minisyncoccota bacterium
AGTCCGCGGTGACACCCGTATCCTGGAGCGCCGGACCGGTCATTGATGCCTCTGGATGCATGTGGATCTCCCAAGGAACGATTCGGATGAACGCTATAGCAAAGCTTCCGTTCGGTCAATGAAAACGGCGTCCCATTGGACGCCGTATCGAGAGGAGAAACCGCGGTCAGGAGGTTGCCGTCGTCACGGTAGCAGATGTCGTCCTACGGACGTGCGCGTCCTTGAATTTCTCAAGGTCGAACCTCTGCTTCCAGGCCACAAGAAGGCCGGGAAGGAGCTTCATCACATCCGGGGCGGACGATTTCTCGATCTTCCATAACGCGCCCGTTTCTTCATCGCGAGAAGCCCGGACGAGAATGCGATCGTCATCGCGCTTCACGCGGACGACCTGCTTGCCGTCGCTCGCGAAAATCTCGAACGTGAGGCCGTGGAATTCCGCCCTGCCTCCCTTGCCCCGCTCCTCGACAAGCTGCTTCGCGAAGCGATAGGTGCGGTCCAGAATCGCGTGGCCCGCGCTGGCCGACACCTGCGCCTGAAATTTCATAATTGTCTCCTTTGGTTGAACCACTCTCGCCTGCCCCACACTAACCTCCCGACTATGGAGCGTCAATGAAGACCGTCACGCCACGAGACGGAAGATGTCGTGCGCCGTTACGACGAGCATGAGGAGAATAAGCGCGATGAAGCCTATGGCATTCAAGGCCTGAGCTACCTGCGGCTTGATGGGACGGCGGATGACGCTTTCGATGAGAACGAAGAGCAGCCGGCCGCCATCGAGCGCAGGCACGGGCAGGAGATTGATGAGCGCCAGATTGATGGAAATGAGCGCCATGATGGAGAACAAGTCGCCGAACCCCTGCGACGAGGCGCTTCCGACCGCGCCGGCGATCCCGATCGGTCCCGAGACTTGCGAGAGGTCGGCACGGAACGTGAAGACGCCCGCGAAGAAATTGAAGAGCCCGATGGCGGTAAGCTTCGTCGCCTCCCAGGTCAGCTGCGCGCCTTGCCAGAGCGCCGCGCCGAACGAGATGGGGATGATGCCGATGGCGGCGACCTCGACGCCGAGCGCCGGGCGCGACGGATCTTTCGCGACGATCCCGGCCACCGGACGCGCAAACAGCGTTTCCGTCGTGCCGTTCTGCCGGCGCACGCTGAGCGCGACGGTCGTCTGCCCTTTGCCGTCCGCCACGAACCTCGTGAACGCGGCCGGATCGGCGCCTGTGTATTTAAAATGGCCGTCCTCCGCTTCGAGTATGATGTCGCCGCCAGTAAGCCCCGCTGCCGCAGCGGGGCTCCCAGGAAGCACGTTCGCGACGAGGAGCTGCGGGCTCTTCGCAAGCGGTATTTCCTCGGGCGAGAGCGCTCGCGGCGTCCCCGCGACGAGCGCGGCCGTGAGAAGGACGTATGCGAGCACCATGTTCATCGCGACGCCGGCGATGAGGACGAGCGCCTGCTTCGGCCGAGACTTCGCCGCGAATGAGTCGGGGTCCGCCCCCGTCTTGCCGTCCTCGCCGAAGATCTTCACGAAGCCGCCGAACGGCAGCCAGTTAAGCGTATAGAGCGTCCCTCCTTTCCGGCCGAGCGTGAGCGCGCGGGGCGGATAGCCGAGACCGAACTCATCGACGCGCATGCCCGCCCACTTCGCGGCCACGAAATGACCGAACTCGTGCACGACGATGAGCACGACGATGACGGCAATGAAGATGAGCGCATTCATCGCTAGAGCGCTATCTCGTCCTCCTTCTTCTTGAGCGCGGCCGCGAGCGCATCATTGCCCGCGTCGATGAGTTTCTGGAGCTCGGCTTTATCGCGCTTGACCTGATCCTCGCTCATGCCTTCCTTCTGGAGCGACTCGATCTCCTTTATCGCATCGGTGCGATGCTGGCGCAGCGCAACGCGCGCCTGCTCGGTCTTGTCTCCGGCGATCTTGCGAAGCTGCTGACGCCGCTCGCTCGTAAGCTCCGGGAACGAGACGCGCAGTCCCTGATCGTCGATGGACACGCCGACGCCGAGGTCCGCATCGGTGATGCCCTTCTCGATCGCCTTCACGACGCCCTTGTCCCACGGGATGATGCGAAGCGTGCGCGCATCCTCGACGGAAATCGAGCCGAGTTCCCGAAGCGGCGTGCGGCTTCCGTAGGCCTCCGCCTTCACGCCGTCAAGCAGCGTCGGCGTCGCGCGACCGGTCCGCACGCCGGCCAATTCCCGGCCGAGCCACTCCTCCGTCTCCTTCACGTTCGTTTTCAGTTTGGAAAAATCGTATGCCATAGCGGTAATGAATAGGTAGGTTCAGTTTATAGCAGGCCCCTGGGAATTACGAGTGAAAGATGCTCGAGTATCTGCTTCACCGGCGCCCCACGTTCATACAGCTGCCCGCGCAACGTCGCGATGTCTTCGAGCAAGGCCGCGACGGCTTTGCGCGGTTTTTCCTTGAGCGCGCCGTACGCGGCCGCCTCGATGCCATTCACGAGCGTGATGGCTTCCTCCCTCAGTTCGCGTCGTTCGTCCTCGTCCTTGCCGCTGGTCAGTTTCTTTATGAGCGTGCTGCGTTTCTCCCTATCACCCTTCACGAACGATTCCGCTTCATCGGAAAACTTCGACGTACGCGCATTCGCGACGGATAATTCCTGAACCCGTGAGCGCAAGGTAGGTAGTAATCCCCCCGCGGAAGTGAGCACGAGGAATAGGTACGTGCCCTGCGGCGGCTCTTCGAAGAGCTTCAAAAGGGCGTACT
>DASTHB010000066.1:0-4834 GCA_035718415.1 Minisyncoccota bacterium
GGGACGTTCGTGAAAGTCGGCGGGTGGCCCGCAAGGACCGTGGGAGCGTACAGCCGGCCCCCGTTCGCGACGGCCGCGATCGCCCGCGCCATCTGAATGGGAGTCACCTGCATCGAATATTGGCCGATGGCGGTGAAGTACGTGTCGCCGAGATACCACGGCTCTTTGAATACCTGTTGCTTCCATTCAGGGGTCGGTATGAGGCCCGATGCTTCCCCCGGTATTCCAGAGTTTGTCGTGTCGCCGAGCCCGAACGAGCGATACCAGTATGCAAGCCGGTCGATGCCTAGACCTTTCTGATTTCCGAATCCTCCGCCGACCGTATAGAAAAACACGTCAGATGACCACGCGATCGCCTTCTTTACATCGACCGGGCCGAGAGCCTTCCAACCTTTGTAGATGAACGTCTTTCCCGGATGGTACGGGTCCGGCAGCGAAAGGAAGCCCGGGTCATTGATAACCGTATTCGGCGTGATGAGCCCGTCCGTTAAAGCGCCTGCGGAAACGAGCGGCTTCACGATGGAACCAGGCGCATACACACCCTGCACCGCGTGATCGTAGAACGGACGCCCCGCATTCGAGCTGTACGACGCTATCGTCGCCGCCGGACTGCCATCGCTCATCACGTTGCTGTCGTATGACGGATACGACACGATCGCGCGTATCGCGCCTGAATGAACGTCGAGCACGACGCCTGCACCGGCGAGGAAGCGCTTCGCGCTCGCCGTCGAGGACACGGCCTTCCAGAGCGCCTGCTGCATCTCCGCATCCACGGTGAGCTTGAGCGTCTCGCCCTGCTTCGCCGGGATGATGGTGCCTTCGGACCGCACTCCCCCGCCGACGTCCATTTCCGTGAGTATCTGACCGTTCGAGCCGGCCAGCATATTGTTGAACGCCTGCTCGAGCCCGGCCACGCCCGTCTCGGTCGTATCGTAATAATTGCCTTGGGAATCCTTCTTCGGATACGACACGTAGCCGAGTATCGGAGATAGCGACACGTACGGATACAGCCGATCGACGCTCCCGTCATCCTTCTGCGAGTTCTCCGCTATGACCGTGCCGTTCCTGTCGACGATAACGCCTCGCGGCGCGAACAGCGTCACTACCTTGAGACTATTGTGCGCGCTCTGCGCGGCGAACGAAGCACCGTTCGCCACCTGGAGGTTCCACGCGCGGCCGACAAGTACCATGAAAAGAAGCCCGAGCATACCGAGGGTCCACGTGAACGTCTGCGGCGACAATGGCTTCTCGAGCCTGCCTTCGAGGCGGCCACGGTCGAAATGGGGAGCGTTCGATGCATCGAGGAAAATCTCGTCCGGCGCGATTTCCGGGTCGACGATGCGGCGCGAGCGATGCCAGAGCCTCATGACCCGATTGTACCCGCCCCGTGAGATAAAGTCGCGGGATCTTTGTCAGCGGTTCATGCCGCCTTATCTCACGGGGCTAGACTTCAGGCGACTGCGCACGAATACGATGACGATCGAGACGAGAGCGCCCCCGACCGTGAAATACGGCACGCGCGCTGCATGAATGCTGTAATAGACGGCATCCGCGAATACGCCCACGGCGAACGCGATAAGCGGCTCAGAAAGCGACGCCGCTATGGCGAGCACCGCTGCGAACGGCCAGGGAAAGAAGAATACGGCGAGAAGCGACAGCCCGAGCAGGATCCCGGTGGTCATAACGAATCCGCGTTCTTCCACGACAGCGCATTCACGAACGCATCGCCCGTGTCCCGGAGCGAAACCCACGTGAGCGAGAACGGGCTTAGCGCCCCTTGTATCGAAAGCGTCGCTGCCGGAGAGGACGGATCGCTCACGACGCGCACGACCGTCCCGAGCGGCGCCGCGCCCCCGACGGCGACCGTGACGACATCGCCCACTGAAACTTCTGCGCCGCGCGGCAATGTCGCTCTGAAAGCTCCCCCGCCTGCGCCGGTTATGGTCACCGGCACGTGCTTACTGCCGATCCACGCATCAAACGAGAGCGTCGGGGACGAGAAAAGGGTCACGCGGGAGAAGTCCGGGAGAACGTCCGTCACGACGCCCACTGGCACGCCGCCCGGACCGAACGTTTCCATGCCGACAGCAACATCGGATTTACGGCCTGCAGCCACGATGAGCGTGTCATAGGGGCTCGTGGGCGGCCGCGATATGACTCCCGCGGGTATGCCGCCGGACAGCGACTCGAGAGCGCCGGCCTTGTCGGCGAGCGCGCGGTTCTCATTCAAAAGGGCTGCGTTCTCGCTTTCGAGCGCCTCGTTACGGAGCGAAAGCGCCGCCGTGTTCTTGAATCCGGAGAAAAAACCGTGCGACGCATTATCGATCCCGCTCGAAAGCCAGAACGCAGGCGTGAGCATCGTCCAAAAGAAGTTCGGGAACAATAGCCGTATGGCGAGGATGAACACCGCCGCCGCCACGGCCACCGTTCCGGCCGAGAAGCTCGCTGACGTGAAAAGGGCGTTACGCCTCGCTAAGAATGTCCTCTTCATCGATGAAAAAGTCTGTGAATGGCGCTGGATCTTCGGTCACGATGCCGGCGCCGCGAACGACTGCCGTAAGCGGGTCCGGAGCGACGCGCACGGGCACGCCGAGCATCTTCGCGAGAATCTGCGGCAAGCCGCGAAGCAGCGCTCCCCCGCCGAAGACCGTGACGCCGTGCTGAAGCACGTCAGCGAGAAGTTCGGGCGGCGTTTTTTCGATTACTTCCTTGAGCGCATCGAGGAGCGCGTCTAACGACGGCTCGAGCGCCTCGCGTACGTGCGCATCTGTGAGCGTTATTTCGCGCGGAAGCCCGGTCGCGAAATCGCGCCCGCGCACCGTCCTCGTGAGGCCTTCCGTGAGCGGCGTGACGGCGCCGATGCTTATCTTGACGTCCTCGGCCGTGCGATCGCCGATGCCGAGCTTGAACTCGCTTCTCACATAATCGATGATGTTGTCGTTGAACCGGTCGCCGGCGACGTGCGAGCTCTTCGCGGCAACGACGCCCTTGAGCGCGAGCACGGCGATGTCGGTCGTGCCTCCTCCGATATCGAGGACCATCGTTCCGACCGCTTCCGATACCGGCAGCTTCGCGCCGATGGCGCCAGCCACCGGCTCCTCGAGGATGATGACCTCGCGGGCGCCCGCGTTGCGCGCCGCATCGCGCACGGCGCGGCTCTGGACGTTCGTGACGCCCGTCGGGACGCCGATAACGACCCGCGGTCCGAATAGCCGGGCACGGCCGCTCTGCGCCTTATTGATGAGATAGGAGAGAAGCTCTTCCGTCACTTCGAAATCCGAAATCACGCCGTGCGAGAGCGGCCGTACGACGCGGATATGGGGCGGCGTCTTGCCGAGCATGTTCTTCGCTTCCTTGCCGACGGCGACGACCTGCCTGGTCTTGTCGTTGACGGCGACGACCGACGGCTCGTTCGTCACGATGCCCTTGCCGCGCACGTACACGAGCGTGTTAGCCGTTCCGAGATCGATCGCGATGTCGCTCGAAAAGAGGGCGTTTTTCGAGAATTTCGCCATAGCTACTCGCTGCCGAAGCTCACGAAGGGATGGTCCTTCGCCACTTTCACCGTCTTCCCCGTCGAACGTTCAACTATCTCGTACTGACCGGAGGCGAGCGTTTCTTTGCCCACGATTATCCGACGCGGAATGCCGAGCAGATCGCTTTCGGCGAACTTCTGTCCCGGCGACGCGTCGCGGTCGTCGTAGAGGACTTCTGCCCCTGCCGTCGTGAGCGTCTCGTACAAGTCGTCGGCGAGCTTCGATACTTCATTGTCGTGCCCCAGAGAGAGAAGATGGAACTTGAACGGCGCCACCGCTTCCGGCCAGACAAGGCCTTTGTCGTCTGCGAGCGTTTCGACGATGATGCCCATGGCGCGCGTGGGCCCGATGCCGTAGCTTCCCATGATGACCGGCTTTTTCGCTCCGCTTTCATCCGTATAGGAAAGTCCGAGCGGTTCAGAGAACCGCGTGCCCAAGTTGAAAATGTTGCCCGCTTCTATCGCCTTCTTCTCGACAAGCTTCTCCTTGTCGAGGCCGAGCTTCGAAAGGTTCTCATCGCTATAGACTTCCTTATTCACCGCGATTCCCTTCTCCTCGTCGACATAAATAGTGTCCTCTCCGGCATCGGATACCGTCTGGAATTCCTCGGAGAACGGGCTGAAAATGCCGCCCGAGGCGAACGTCACGTACGTCTGGTCGCCTATGCCGAGGCGCTTGAATATCCGCACGTACGCATCGCGGACTTTCGCATAGATCTCCGCATGTTCACGGTCGTCGCGGCTGAAAGAGTATAAGTCTTTCATGAGGAATTCTTTGCCGCGCATGATGCCCGATTTCGCTCTCAGTTCGTTCCTGAATTTGTTCTGGAATTGGTACGCAAGGACGGGAAGGTCACGATACGACGAGACGTGCTCCGTCATGATGCGCGTGAGCGGTTCTTCGTGTGTGATGCCGAGGCCGGTCTCTCCGCCGGATTTGAACGATGTCTTGAACCAGTTGTCGACTTTCACATCGTCCCACCGATCCGTTCGGCTCCAGAGCTCCTTGTCCTGAAGCGCCGTCAGGACGAGCTCCTGCCCCCCGATGCCGTCCATCTCGTCGCGAATGACGCCCACGATCTTATTGAGCGTCCGGAGGCCGAGCGGAAGATAGGAATACACGCCCGCCATCTCTTTATGGATGTACCCGGCCCGTACAAGGAGCTGTGCGTTTTTGGCGACCTCATCGGATGGCGCCTCGCGACGCGTTTTCGTGAACAGCTGGGACTGCCGCATATGCGGTACAGAATACACCACCATGAGGGGAAAAAGAAAAGCCGTCCGAAGACGGCTTAAACG
>DASTHB010000067.1:0-6712 GCA_035718415.1 Minisyncoccota bacterium
CTCCTCTCCTTACGCATTACCTTTTCAAATACAAAGCGTGGAAGAAGACGGCCGGCAAGACGGCCCTCGATGGAACGGCGGCAGTCGAATTCGAGCGCATCCGGAACGAAATGCACCCTGATACGGAGACGAAGACCCCGCGCATGGGCGGCATCCTTGTCTGGGCCTCGGTCGCGGCGGTGACCCTCGTCCTCTGGGGCATCGCCCGCATCGTACCGACCGCGTTCACGGAGAAGCTCGATTTCCTGTCCCGTTCGCAAACGTGGATACCGTTCACGACGCTCATCTCGGGCGGCGTCATGGGTTTCGTCAATGATTATCTCGATGTCAGGCCGGAAGGGGAGCGGGGCCTTTCGCTTCGGTTCCGGCTCATCTTCGTCACTGCCGTCGCGACTTTGGTCGGCTGGTGGTTCCACGCGAAGATAGGCATGCATTCGATCGGGGTTCCGGGCGACGGCACCTTGGAGCTCGGCGCGCTCATCATCCCTCTTTTCATTATCGTTTCCCTCGTCATTTATGCCGGAGGCATCATCGACGGCATCGACGGACTATCGGGCGGCATCTTCGGTTCGATTTTCATGGCGTACGCGGGCATCGCGTACGCGCAGAATCAGATTAATCTCGCGGCCTTCTGCGCGACCGTCGTCGGCGCCATTCTTGCGTTCCTCTGGTTCAATATCCCGCCCGCGCGCTTCTGGATGACCGAGACGGGGACCATGGGTCTTACGATGACGCTCGCGGTCGTCGCCTTCTTGACGGACACGCCCGCAGGCGGCTACGGCGTCATGGCGCTGCCGGTCATCGCGTTCCCGCTCGTAGTCACGGTCGCGTCGAACATCATCCAGGTGCTTTCGAAGAAGTACCGAGGTAAGAAAGTGTTCCGCATCGCGCCGCTCCATCATCACTTCGAGGCGATCGGGTGGCCGTCGTACAAGGTCACGATGCGCTACTGGGTCATCTCCATCGTGTTCGCCATCATCGGCATGACGGTCGCCCTCATCAAATAGGTCCATGAAACTGTTCTCCGGAGATCGGACATTCATCATGCTCGTCCTCGCGATGTCCTTCTCAGGACTCGCGATCTTTGCTTCCGCGACGCTCGGCATGCTCGCGCGTCAGCAGAGTTCCGTATCGCACGACATACTCCTGCAGGCGGGTCTTGGCCTCGGCCTCGGACTCATAGCACTTTTCGTGACGCGGTCCATTCCTCTCTCCGGAGTGCGACGCTACGCGCCGCTCATATATGTGCTCAGCTTGCTTGCGACGCTTCTCGTTTTCATACCCGGCATCGGATTCCACTCCGGCGGCGCGACGAGATGGATAAACCTCGGCTTTACGACCGTCCAACCGGCGGAATTCCTCAAGATTGGATTCGTCGTCGCGCTCGCCTGGTGGCTCGCGCCCCGCATCCGGGAGCTCCGCAACCCTCGAAAAGGACTCGTCCCCTTCATTATCCTCATCGCAATACCGGCGGCCATACTTCTCGCGCAACCGAACACCTCGACGACCATGCTGCTCGCGATAACCGGCGGCGTCATGTATTTCGTCGCGGGAGCGCCGCTCCGAGATTTCGGCCTCCTCGCGCTCGGTATCCTACTCATTCTCGGCGCCCTCATTTCCGTACGTCCATACGTGCTTCAACGCTTCGAAACGTTCCTTCACCCGTCACAGAACGCGCTTGGGAGCGGGTATCAGATACAGCAGTCGCTTATCGCGGTCGGGAGCGGGGGACTGCTCGGCCGCGGTTTCGGCCAGAGCGTCGAAAAGTTCAATTATCTTCCTGAACCTGACGGTGATTCCGTATTCGCGGTCTTCGCTGAAGAGACGGGATTCGTTGGCGCCGCACTGCTCCTCGCTCTGTTCGTCGCGCTCGCGGCCCGCGGCATCGTCATCTCGGGGCATGCGCGCGACGCGTTCGGCGGGCTCATCGCGCTCGGATTCTCGACCATCCTCATCGTGCAAGCGTTCATCAACATCTGCGCGATGCTCGGCATCATTCCGCTCACCGGACTGCCACTGCCGTTCATTTCGCACGGCGGCACGGCGCTTTTCGCCGCGCTCATCATGTGCGGATTCATCTTGAACGTGGCCGCCCACCGGACCGCTTAAACGCGCTATACTATTCGCCATACTGCTATGACCATCGCATTCACGGGAGGGGGGAGCGGAGGGCATTTTTACCCCATCATCGCCATCGCCGAAGCTATCCAGGACCTAGTGCGGGAAGAGCACCTGGTGGCGCCGACCCTCTACTATCTCGCGCCGGACCCGTTCGATGAGAAAGCGCTGTTCGACAACGGCATCATGTACAAGCGCATTCCTGCCGGTAAGTTGCGGCGGTACGCTTCGATCCGAAACGTAAGCGACCTGTTCGTCACGTTCATCGGCCTATTGACCGCGCTCGTCGCGCTGTTCCGCCTCTATCCCGATGTCGTCGTATCGAAGGGCGGCTACGGCAGCGTACCGACGGTCATCGCCGCGCGCCTGCTCGGCATCCCGATCATCATCCATGAATCCGACGCGCACCCGGGCCGCGCCAACCTCATGGCCGCCTCGTTCGCCGCGAAGATCGCCATCGCGTTCGACGGCGCCGCCCAGTTCTTTCCGGAGAAAGTGCGCGGCAAGATAGCGCGCACCGGCATTCCAGTCCGCAAGGCGCTCATGCGCGTCGAACCGGAAGGCGCGCGCCAATACCTGAAGCTCGACCCGAACATCCCGACCGTCCTCATCATCGGCGGTTCGCAAGGCGCGCAGAAGATCAATGAGACGGTGCTTTCCGCGCTTCCGGACCTCGTTTCGTTCGCGAACGTCATCCATCAGACCGGCCGCGCCAATTTGAAATCGGTGGAAGCGGTCGCACAGGTGGAACTGTCGAAGCATCCGAATGCGAGCCGGTATCATCCGGCAGATTACCTGACCGAAGTATCGCTTCAGCGGGCCGCAGGCGTCGCGGACGTCATCGTCTCACGCGCGGGCGCCAACTCGATCGCCGAGATCGGCCTCTGGAAGAAGCCCGCCATCATCATCCCGATACCCGAATCCGTGAGCCACGACCAGAGAAAGAACGCGTACGCCTATGCGGCGACGGGCGCTGCGGTCGTCATCGAGGAGGAGAACCTCGCGCCGCATCTCCTCGTGTCCGAGATCAAGCGCATCGTCACGGATCAGGACGTCGCCTCGAAGATGGGGGCGAGCGCTGCCGGCTTCACCGATCCCGATGCGGCGCGCATACTCGCGCGCGAGGTGCTCGGCATCGCGCTCTCCCACGAATCATGAGCCAGGTCGTCACCCGCATCCCGCCCTCGCCGACCGGCCGTTTCCATCTCGGTACGGCGCGCACGGCGCTTTTTAATTATCTGTTCGCACGGCATGAGGGCGGCAGGATCGTCTATCGGAGCGAAGATACGGACCGCACGCGGAGCGAAAAGCAGTTCGAAGACGAGATCATCGAGGGCCTCCATTGGCTCGGCATAAGCTGGGACTCATTCTCCCGTCAGAGCGAACATTCCGAACGGCATCGCGAGCTCCTCGAGAACATAGTCTCCGAAGGGAAAGCATACATATCGCACGAGCCAGCGAAGGACGACGCGACGAGCATGGTCGACGTCGTGCGCCTCAAGAATCCGGGCAGGTCGGTCACGTTCAACGACATCATCCGCGGGGACATCACGTTCCATACGGGCGAACTCGGCGATTTCGTCATCGCGCGCTCCATGACCGATCCGCTCTATCATTTCGCCGTTGTTGCTGACGACATGGATGCGGGCGTCACCCACGTGATTCGTGGGGAGGACCACATTTCGAATACGCCGCGCCAGATACTCATTCAGGAAGCGATCGGAGCTCCACGGCCGGCGTACGCGCATCTGCCGCTCATCGTCGATGAGCATCGCGCGAAGCTCTCGAAACGCAAGCATGTGACGAGCATCATGGATTACCGTGATGAGGGCATATTGCCCGAGGCGCTCGTCAACTATCTCGCGCTGCTCGGATGGAATCCGGGGACCGACGAGGAATATTTTTCGCTCGATGAGCTCGTTCGCGTTTTTTCTATCGACGGCATCCAGAAGGGAAGCGCGGCTTGGAATCGCGACAAGCTCTTGTCGGTCAATCAGCACTGGATGCGAACGCTTTCCGACGACGATTTCATTGTGCGGGGGCAACTGACCGCCCCCGATGAGACAAAATTACGCAAAGCGCTGCCTCTGCTCAAGGAACGCGCGAAGACGTTCGGGGAGGCGCGGCAGATGCTCGCGGAAGGCGAGCTCGCGAGCCTCTTCACGAGCCCCTCTATTACCGCCGAAAAGCTCCAAGCAAAGGCCCTGCCGGGCGCCCCAGAAGAAGGCACCAGATCGGCCCTGGAGGCCGTTCTAGCGGTACTGAGCGGCCTTCGGGACGGCGCTTCCGCGGAGGATACAAAGGCGGCAATTATGCCCCTTGCCGATGCCGCCGAAGCGACGGGGAAGGGAGGCCGGGGCGCCATGCTTTGGCCCTTGCGATACGCCCTATCAGGCCTCGACCGCTCGCCGGACCCGTTCACCCTTATTTCCATACTCGGCAAGGAGGAATCAATTTCGCGCATCCGCGCGGCCATTGGTATACTCGAGTGATGCAACGGTTCTCGGTCCCGTTCTTCGGACTCGTTCTATTTGCGGGACTCACGCTCGCAACGCCTCACGCGTTCGCGCAGTCCGCGGCGGAACTGCAAGCGCAGATAGACGCCCGTAATGCGCAGATCCAGTCGATCAAGGACGAGATCGCGCAGTATCAAGCGCAGCTCGATCAGCTCGGCAAACAGAAGACGACGCTCCAATCGACGATCGATTCCCTCGCGATATCGCAGAAGCAGCTTGGCGCACAGATACGGCTCACGCAGGGACAGATCAGCGCGGCGACGCTCAAGATACAGGATCTGACCGGTAAGATAGGCGACAAGGAAGCCACGATAGCCGGAAATCAGGCGGCCATAGCTAAAGCGCTCCGCACGATGGCGCAGAATGAGAACTTGCCGCTCATCGTGAGCCTCATTTCCTCTCATACGCTCACCGATGCGTGGCAAGCGACCGACCAGGCCATACAGTTCAACCGCGCGCTCGCGAACGACATCGCAAGCCTCCGGCAAGCACGTACGGAATTAAGCCAGAACCGCGATCAAGTGGCTTCGCAGAAGGCGGACCTGGTTAGCTTGAACGCCCAGCTCACGCTCCAGAAGCGCTCCGTCGACGCGAATAAGCTGGCGCAGCAACAGCTCCTCGCGCAAACGCGAAGCCAGGAATCGAATTATCAGCGGCTCATCGCGCAGAAGGAAGCGTCGGAGAAAGCGTTCGAGCAGGAGCTCGTGAATCTGCAAGGACAGCTGAATCTCATCGTGCATCCTGATCGGCTTCCGAAGGTCGGCACCGGAGTCCTTTCATGGCCGTTCTCGCTTTCCTACATGCAGAATTGCGCCGCTCGCCGCGGCGTCTTCGGCAACATATTCTGCATCACGCAGTACTTCGGGAACACGTCGTTCTCGACCGCGAATCCGCAGATCTACAACGGGCACGGCCATAACGCCATAGATATTTCCGCGCCTATCGGCACGCCGGTGCGCGCCGCGCTCTCCGGCGTCGTGCTCGGCACGGGTAATACCGACCTCGTCGCCGGCTGTTATTCCTTCGGCAAATGGGTGATGGTGACCCATGGCAACGGCCTCTCGACTCTCTACGCGCACCTCTCATCCATCGACGTGTCGAAGGGGCAGAACGTGGATACGGGGGACGTCGTCGGACTCTCGGGAATGACGGGGTATGCGACCGGACCCCACCTGCATTTCGGCGTTTATGCGACGGAAGGCACGCAGATCATGACCCTCGGCCAGTTCCGCTCATCCACGGTGACGCCTTGCAAGAACGCGACTATGCCGGTCGCGACCATCGACGCATACCTGAACCCGCTGTCGTATCTATGAAAAAAGGAACGGATTATACGGGTGTGACGGTCGTCTTCGCGTGCCACGACGGAGCGGGCAGATACCTTTTCGCGAAGCGCGGAACGAATTGCCGCGATGAACATGGCACCTGGGACCCGGGAGGCGGCGGACTCGAGTTCGGCGACACCGTGGAAGGGACGCTCCGGAAGGAGATCAAGGAGGAATACGGAGCCGATGTCCTCGATTTCGAATTCCTCGGCTTTCGCGACGTTCATCGCGAGCATAACGGAGCAAAGACCCATTGGATAGCCCTCGACTACAAAGTCCGCATCGACCCATCGCAGGTAGTGAACGGCGAACCGCATAAATTCGACGAGATAGCCTGGTTCACCCTTGATGCGCTTCCGACCCCCATGCACTCGCAATATCCGAAGTTCCTGGAGCTCTACGGCGACCGTCTTTAGAGCGGCTCTTTCGTATCGCGCGATTTCCAGAGAAGGAGCGCAGCGTAGGTGCGGTACGGCGACCATTTCTGCGAGATGCGGAGCAGGGAAGTGCGCGGCGCATTTTTCGGCAATCCGTATATCGCTTCGATGGCGCGGACGAGACCGAGATCTCCGAGCGAGAACACGTCGGTGCGACCGAGCGCGAACATAAGGAACATTTCGACCGACCAGGGACCGAGGCCCCAGATCTTCGTGAGCTCTCCCGCAGCCTCCTCTTCCGAAATCGTCTTTAGCGAAAGCAGATCAAGTTGTCCGGTATGAGCGGCCGTTGCGATCTCTTTCAGCGTACGGATCT
>DASTHB010000068.1:0-9336 GCA_035718415.1 Minisyncoccota bacterium
CGAGATGATGACAGCGAATCCGATGATGGCCCAGAGGATGAACTGGTGCCCCTTGGAACGTTCGCTCTCGTCGTCGCCGCCTTTTATGTAGTACTTGAACACGCCCCAGAAGAAGAGGAGCAGAGCGATCGCGAGGAGCACCGGCATGATGACGCCGTTTATCGTGCTTACGATGAGATCCTTATAGAACTTGAGATTTGAATCAGTGACCGTTTGCGCCGCGACGGCTATCGGGAGCAGAGCCGTCCATCCGACGATCACTGGGGCGAGGAAGCGATTGAATTTTTGCATGCCGGAGGACATTAGAAGGAAGTCGGAAGCGGCGGTGCCGTCGCTCCCCCGAGACCGAACGTCGACGCAACTACGTTGACGAGCCCCCAGATGGATATCATGACGGCGAACCCGATAAGGCCCCAGAGGATGAGGCGATGCCCTTGGGCGACGGCGTCCGCTTCCCCGCCTGAGAAGATATACGCCTTAGCTATGCCGTAGAGGAACATGATGAACGCCACGGCGAACAAGAGCGGCACCAAAACGCCGTTTATGAGGCCGATGAGCATCGCGCCGAAGGCGCAGAGAGCGTTCGGACAGGCATTGCCGTTGCCGAACGTGAACGACAGGCTCCACGCCGCAGAAGCGGCGGACGGGATAAGGAGCGGGGTAAGGATCACGAACGCGCGCAGTATCGTTTTCATATGCTCGAAGTATGACACAAGGCGCTTCCTACGAGAGGCGAAGCGTGGATAACAGCATGTTGACGACGCCCCAGACGGAGAACATGAGCACCATGCCTAAGATGCCCCAGAATATGAATTGCCGGCCCGCAAGGCGTTCTTCTTCATTTCCGCCGTGGAGGAAGAAGTACTTCGTGACTCCCCACACGAAAACGAGAAGCGACAGCGCGAAGATGACCGGAATGACGATCGAGTTGACCGTACCGATCACTTTGCCCACGAATGTTTTGAAGCTCATGGTCAAGCACTCAGAGCCTCCACTGTCTTCGTGATGCCGAGCTGGATGGCTTTTGCGCCAAGCAGGATGAGCGCGCCGATAAGCGTCCATAACAGGGCCTGTTTGGCCGCCGATATCTTGGCGGGTTCGCCGCGCGCCGTCACGAACATGAAGCCGACATAGATCACCATAAGCACCACGACTACCGTACCGACGTTGATGATGACGTCCTCGATGCCGCTTAGGAGATCATTGAAAGAGTTTGCCTTGAGCGGGTTTATGAGCCGAGCGTCCAAAGGTGGGTTGCCGCCAGAAGACGGGGTGGCATTGCCGCCCGAACTTTGGGCAAATACGCCCGCCGCCGGCGCGGCAAGGAAGAGCACTATGGCGGCGAAGATGATAAAGGCGAAGGCGGTGCGCATGGTCATTTCTGGAAAAGAGAGGATAGCGAGCTCTCGGCATTGCCGAGGGCAGTGACGGGGGCGAGTCGCCCGCTTATCACATCCTGAATCATACCCGAGAACACACGGTCGGTAGCTGCGGGCTCTGGGGACAGCCAGCCCTTCGAATACAGCGCCTCGCTGTAGGCGACCGAACCGACGGTATCGGATGGAGGAGACGAAAGCGCCGTAAGCGACACTGGCGCGAGACTGGTGGCTGCCGCGGCGGCCGCCTGGAGTGCAGGAGCCGAGAACTTGACCGCGGTCTGGAAGGCGCCGTTCCCGTTCGCGCTGCCGCGCGGTATGAGGAACGAGTACATGAGGCCGTACACCGCCTTCGTCTTCGCCGTGCCGGGTTGCGGCACCGGGCTCACCGCGTAATCGAGGTTCGGGTTAGCATCGCGCAGGAACCTGGCTTCTGACGCATAGCCGAGATACAGCGCGAGGTTGCCGGCCGCGAATACCGCCTGCGAGTCGTCGAGCGAGCCGTTCCAGGTATAGGAAACCTTGGTCGGATCAGCGAACTGCGTGTAGAAGACGAGCACGGCGCCACCGACCGGATCGCCGCTCAGTCCCCTGCCCCCACGCAGATCCGCGACGGGTACGCCGCCGGCTCCGTAGGACGACATCGGCACGTCCTGCTGAAGGAAGAGGGTCGAGAGTATGCCGCGCGCATTATGCACGTTTCCATATGTGCCGAGTCCGATGAGCCCCCGAAGCACCTGGCGGCTCGGAGAGAGCTGGGCGAGCGTCGGGACGAGCCCGGTAAGCGCCTCCCAGGTCGCGGGCGGCTTCGCGACGCCGCTCGAGGAGAGGATGGCGCGGTTCGAGAACAGTACGAGCGGATCAACGAGGAACGGTACGCCGTAGTAGCCGCTCCCGTCCGGGGCGGCAAGGAGACCCGCTTCGCCCACGAACGCGTTCGCGACGGCACTCGGGGAGAGGACGCTCGAAGGGAGCGGCTGCACGAACTTCGCGAGCGAGGTCAGTTCTTCCTGCGACGCAAGTATCATATCGGGACCGTTCCCGGTCGCGATGGCCGTAGCGAGATCGCTCGCGAGCGTGGGAGCGCTCTTCTCGACGTACGCCACCCCCTTGAGCGACTGGTCCGCCTGAACGGCTCCCGTGAGGAACGTTTGCATCGGGGCGGACGGCAGCGTTCCCCAGATGACTACTTTGCCGACCGTATCGCTGCTCGCTCTCTTGCCCGAGTAGGTCGCGAACGCGAAGAGGCCGACGAGGGCGAGGATGCCGAACACTCCGAACATCACTCCTTGGAAGACGGAAATTTTCATAGCGGAGGAGATGTGAAGATTATCGCATAATGGTGCGGCCCTCCCCGGAACGATTTCGCTTTATGGAGCCCGCCGTTGATGAAGAATTCCTCCGCCTGGCGCTCCGTGACTATCTTCTCGGCCGCAGGACCCATGCCGCCATAGCTTCCAGCCCAATCGACGACAAGGAGCTTCCCTCCCGGCTTCAAGATGCGCTTAATCTCCGCAAGGAGCCCGTAGCGGTTCTCGACTTGGAACAGCGTGTTGGCGAGTATGACCGCATCGAGCGACGCCTCGCGCAAATGCGTGCCGCCTGCCTTCTCGATATCGCCCCAGACGGTCTCGATGGTGCGCGAGTGCCGGTCGTGCGTGTTGAGCTTCAAATGCTTCAGCACGTCCTCCTGCACATCGACGGCATAGACTTTGCCGCTTGCGCCGACGATAGCGGCCGCTGCTCGGGCATAGTGCCCGCTTCCCGCGCCGAGATCCCCCACCTTCATGCCCTCACGGAGTCCAAGCTGAAGGACGTTCTCGTGCGGAGAACTGAAATGCGCCGACATATGAGTAAAATAGCACGCGCCGCAGAAAGTGACGGGCGCAATCAACATATAAATGGTCAGGCCGCCTCCTTCGGGGCGGCCAGTATCAATTGGGGAGCATCTTCTTGACGACCTTCCAGCGCGTAAGGTCGCCCTCGCCGAGCGAGTAGAACACCTGCTCGCGTGCGCGGTACGTCGAGGCTGCGTCCTGGAGGGCGTCTTCCGGCGTGAAGCCTTTGCCGATGATGTCGCAGGTGTCATCCTCGGGAAGCATGTCGAGCGACTCGCGGTCCGGCGGCGGCACGCGCACGTACGAGATGACGCCGTGAGAATACAGCACGAACGCGAATGGCAGGTCTTCGCATAGGCCGAGCCGTTTCAGTATCGCCTTCCGCATCAGATCCGACATTTCATTCATATCTGAGCTCATGAGGCACCTTCGGGGTTACGGTCTGCGTAGACACTACGCCCTTCAGCGGTCCTTCGCAACAGAAAATGTTCAGGCCGCTTCCTCGAAGCGGCCTGGGTTGTCAGTGCATGACGCGGAGCCGGCGAATGGTCCGCATGCGGTTATGGAAACGCCAACTCTGCTTCTCCGTCCGCACGATGCTGAAATCCTCCGAAAAGATGGGGTGCAACGCCGCGACACGTACGGGACCTGCCTCGGAAGCCACTGCGATGAACTCGGGCTTCAGAGTACTTCGGTCGCCATCGGACATGGATTCTCCTTCTCGTCGGACTGCATTTGACCCACCATCAGCATAGACGGTTTCCGCGCCTTCCGCAATCGCCACCCGTGCGTTACGGTGCGCCGACGGTCTTCGCGAAAAGCGCGTCGATGCCCTCCCGGATCTTGTTGGCCTCATGGCTCGTCAACAGCGAGTTCTCCTCGTCGCAATACAGGCCCACGTGGAACCGCTCGCGCGCCTTGAGCAGGTCCCCTTCCTCGAGGTGCTGCTCGACTTCCTTCTGTCCTTCCGGGCTCAGCAATTGCTTAGCCCAGCGCTTGATGCTCTCAACGCTCATTGCTGCCTCCTCTCGTCAAGGTATCTCCTGGCGCAAACACTAGACCTGTTCCCGCCCATTCGCAAGCGGGATTTGTGCGCGATCAAAGCGCGACCATGGAGGCGATCGAGTCGCCCTCCCGCATCTTCATGACGCGGACGCCCTGCGTTGCCCGGCCGAGGGACGGTATTTCGGCGATGGACGTGCGGATGACCTGTCCTTTCTTTGAAACGACGACAAGTTCTTCCTCTTCGACATTGCCCGTGATGACGCGCGCCCCGATGATCTCGCCGGTCTTCGGCGTCACTTCTGCCGTCTTGATGCCCGAGCCGCCGCGCCCTTGAACTTTGTATTCGGAAATCTTGGTTCGCTTGCCGTAGCCCTTGCTCATCACAACGAGAAGGTACGCCTCTTTCGCGGCCGCCGGAATGACCTCAGCGGAGACGACGCGGTCCCCTTTCCGCACGCTCACGCCGCGCACGCCGCCGGCAGTGCGCCCCATTTCGCGGACATCTTCGGCCTCGAAACGGATGGACTGGCCTTTCGCGGTGACGACCGAGACGGTATCGATGCTCTCGGCGAGATTCGCGGACACGAGCGTGTCTCCCTTCTTCAAATTGATGGCGATGATGCCCGAGCGCCGCACATCGGCGAACGATTTCGCGGCGACGCGCTTCACGACGCCTTCCTGCGTCACGAAGACGACGGACGAGGCTTCGAGCGCGGCTCCCTTCGGCACGGCAAGCACGCTCGTGACCGTCTCCTCGCCCGATAGCTGGAGGAAGTTCATGATGCTCTTGCCCTTCGTCGCGCGCTTGCCTTCCGGTATCTCGTACATCTTTATCTGGTACGTCTTACCAAGATTCGTGAAGAACAGGAGGTCGGCATGCGCCGAGGCGACGAGGAAGTGCGTGACGACGTCTTCCTCCTTGGTCGCGATGTCGACGACGCCGACGCCGCCACGCTTCTGCCGGCGGTATTCGGCCGGGTTCGTGCGCTTCACATAGCCGCCCTGCGTGAGCACGAGCATCGAATCCTCGTCCGGCACGAGATCTTCTACGGAAATATTCTTGACGCCGCCTTTCACGATCTTGGTGCGGCGCTCGTCGCCGTACTTCTCGGCGAGCTCGACGAGCTCCTTCTTCACGACGGCCATGATCTTCTTCGGCGACGAGAGGATGTCTTCGAGCTTCTTGATGAGGGCTTGCACCTCGGAAAGCTCGTCCTCGAGCTTCTGCCGTTCGAGGCCGGCGAGCTTCGAGAGGCGCATCTCGAGGATGGCCGCGGCCTGCCGCTCGGAGAACCCGAACTTCTTCTGGAGCGCGAGCGACGCCGTCGGGATGTCCGCGGACTTCTTGATGATGGCGATGACCTCATCGATGTGGTCGAGCGCTTTGCAGAGGCCGAGCAGGATGTGCTCGCGGTCCTTGGCCTGGCGGAGATCGAACTCCGTGCGCCGCTTCACGACGGTCTGGCGATGCGTAAGGAAATGACCGAGCATGCCGGAAAGCGAGAGCATCTCGGGCACGCCGTCGACGAGCGCGAGCATGTTGTAGTGGAACGTGCTTTCGAGCTCGGTGTGCTTGTAGAGGGCGTTCAACACCGCCTGCGGATGCGCGGTGCCTTTGAGCTCCACGACGACGCGGATGTCCGGCATGCCCTTCTCGTCGCCGGCGGACTCATCACGCAGGTCGCGGATGCCTTCAAGTTTCTTCTCCTGCACGAGCGCAGCAATGCGCTCAATGAGCTCGCTCTTGTTCACGCGGTACGGAATGGACGTGATGATGATCTTCGAATCCTTCTTTCCGTCGTCGATGATCTCCGCCTCGCCGCGCACGATGACCGGACCCTTGCCGGAGCCGTAGGCGTGCTTCATGTCCGTCTGGTTGAACGCGATGCCTCCCATCGGGAAATCCGGACCTTTCACGAATTCAAGAAGGTCTTCGGTCGTCGCGTCGGGATTATCGATGAGATGCACGGTCGCATCGACGACCTCGCGGAGATTATGCGGCGGGATGTTCGTCGCCATGCCGACCGCGATGCCGAGCGTGCCGTTCAGAAGAAGGTTCGGGAGCGCGGACGGAAGCACGATGGGCTCCTGCCGCGTCGCGTCGTAGTTCGGCATCCATTCGACCGTCTCCTTGTCGAGATCGGCGAGGAGCGATTCCGATACGCGCGACATCTTCGCCTCGGTGTAGCGCATCGCGGCCGGCGAATCGCCGTCGATACTGCCGAAGTTGCCCTGGCCGAGCACCAGCGGATACCGGTGCGAGAACACCTGCGCCATCTTCGCCATGGAGTCGTAGACGGCGATATCGCCGTGCGGGTGGTATTTGCCCAGCACTTCGCCGACGACGGTCGCGCTCTTGCGGAACTTCACGTTCGGCGTGAGTCCCATCTCCTTCATCGCGAACAGGATGCGGCGATGCACCGGCTTCAATCCATCGCGAACGTCCGGAAGGGCGCGTCCCGTGATGACGGTCATCGCGTAGTCGATGTACGACTGCCGCATCTCGGAAACTATGGGCTGAACGATAACGTTCGCGGCGACGGGTGTCGCCGCAGGCTCGTTCGTGTTGTCGTTCTTCCCTCTTGCCATGTTGAGCTATGAAAAACTAGAACGGGATTGTCGTCGGTTCGGGCTTTTGAGCGGGCTTCGACGCCGTATCGACGATCTGGATGCGCGCGGGGCCGCTATCGTCGCTTTGAGCACCGGCGGCACCGGCAAGCCCCGATGCGGGAACGGTCGTCACGCTGTCGTTCGCGACCGTGTCCGTGAAATTGGTATCACGCAGTGCGAACGATCCGGTAGCGAGATTCACGCCGAGCCAGAGGACGGCGATAGCGCCCGACGCGACAGCGGCGTACACGATCGCGATCTGCTTGCGCTCGCGATGCGGCTTCATCTTTATCGTCTCGATGTGATTGAAGACTGCTTGCATGGGTGAAGAGTTAAGGGGTCAGTATAAGTATACTCCCGTCGCGGCCGATGAGGTCCTTTTTCTTGAGCGTGAGCTTGTCGACCTTCTCGCTCCCGTTCCCGGCTTCCTTCAGGAAGGCGTCGAGGCATTTGGCCTCGCCCATGCCGTTCCAATGCATCGGGACGATGATCTTCGGCTCAAGCGAGACGGCGAGCTCGTGCGCTTTCGACGGCGAGAGCACGCCGCCCCCGCCCACCGGGACGAAGAGCACGTCTATCTCGTCGATGGATTCGCGGGCTTCTTTCGAGAGTTCGGCGTCCGCGAGGGCGCCGAGATGGACAAGCGTCATATCCTCGAGCTCGACCGAATAGATGGTGTTCACGGCCGTTTCCTCCCCTTTCGGGAGTCCGTACTTCGAGGTCCCGAGGAATCCCTGGATGGTCACTCCCTGCCGCTCGTATTCGCCGGGTCCGGTAACGGCAAACGGCACCTTGTCGCCGTACGACACTTCCTCAATGCCGTTCATGTCGGGGTGGTCGCGGGATACGAGCGCGATGTCGGCCCCGAAACGGACCGACGGCAAGGTCGCCCCTTTGGCGATGGGGTCGAAGACGAGCGTGAGGTCGCCCAGGGTCACCTTGAAGCACTGTCCGCCGTGGTGGGTGATGACCATAGTTGTACCCCCATACTATCACGAAACGGGCGCGAATGAAAGCCGTTTTATGCCTCTTTCGGGGTCCCTTTCCTGGCGAAGGAAGGCGTGCTATAGTCCCCACTGTCAGCGCACGAGAACTAGGAAAGGGCTAACCCTCCGGGCCGAAAGGGCCGGATACCCTTTTCGAAAATCGATGCGCTCGTAATACATGTCTGACGCTGTTTCGGAGAAGGTGAAAGCCGCTCCTCTTCCTACCATACACATCGCTCCCGACCACCCGATGGCCGGTATGCTTGATTCCATACCGACGCCGCCGTCTTCGGGCGACCTCGTCGAAGGGACCATCATCGCCATCAGCCGCGGACGGGTCTACGTTGATCTGCCGCCCTTCGGCACGGGTCTTATCTACGGCCGCGAATACCTGAACGCCGCGGACGTCCTCCGTAAGGCGAACCCGGGCGACACTATTTCCGCGAAGGTCGTCGATCCGGCCGGCCGCGACGGCTACATCGAGCTTTCCTTGAAGGAAGCCCGCCAAGCCGCCATCTGGGGCGAAGCGGAGACCGCCATCCTTTCGGAAACGTCCTACACGCTCACCGTCGAAGAGGCGAACAAGGGCGGCCTCATCCTCTCCTGGCAAGGCATCCAGGGATTCTTGCCCGCATCACAGCTTTCGAAGGAGCACTACCCGCGCGTGCCCGAGGGCGATAAGGACAAGATCCTCGGCGAGCTCATGCTGCTTGTCGGAAAGCCGCTCACGGTCCGCATCATCACGGCCGACGCGAAGGAAGGAAAGCTCATCTTCTCGGAACGCACCGGCAACGAGGCTGAGGAGAAGGCGTCGCTCATCGACAAGTACCAGGTCGGCGATGTCGCCGAAGGCGAGGTCACGGGTGTCGTCGATTTCGGCATATTCGTGAAGCTCGAGCCGGGACTCGAAGGTCTCGTGCATATCAGCGAGCTCGATTGGGGCCTCGTCGAGGACCCGCATGCCTTGTTCAAGGTGGGCGACAAGGTCCGCGTGAAAGTCATCGAGATAAAGGAAGGCAAAGTGTCCCTCTCCGTCAAAGCGCTCAAGGAGAACCCGTGGCACACCGCCGCTGACCGCTACGAGAAGGGCCAGCAGGTGCCGGGCGTCGTCATCAAATACAACAAGCACGGCGCGCTCGCCTCGATCGAGGAAGGCGTCGCAGGCCTCGTGCACGTCTCCGAATTCGAATCGCCGCAGGCGCTTCGTGAGACTTTGGAACTCGGCAAGACCTACCCGTTTCTCATCTCCCTCTTCGAACCGAAGGAGCAGCGCATGACGCTCTCTTTCGCCGGAGCGAAGAAGAAATAGCGAGTCGGACGATAGGAACAGCCCCGCCTTGCGCGGGGCTGTTCATTTTGCGCGGGGAGCGTATCGTTATGATGGATAAACAACAGGGAGCGTACATGCTTCAGGATTATCTTGCAGTCGATAATCGCTACTTCTACGAACAAGAGCTCGCCGTCATGATGCGCTCGAAGGACTATGAGCGCGAGTTCATGAACGCCTACCAGAGCCCGCCG
>DASTHB010000069.1:0-2711 GCA_035718415.1 Minisyncoccota bacterium
CACGCAAATGAGAAGGGCGATGATGAGCAGGATACGGATAGCGGCTCGAATGCGGCCTGAAAGGACTGTTCTCTCCCCGGACGTCTTCCTCGGCATGCCACTCTCCTTCGGAGTTCCGGTGCGCGAACGGTACACCCGGCCGAGCGCGAATGCAAATGGAGCGACCTGCACCGCTGTTGGTGCAGGTCGTACTCATTTCAGGAAATGGTCGCGCAGTACGATGCTTATGACGACCACCGCCCCGATGATCGTGATGATGGGCAGCCACCAATCGCCCGATTGACGAAACCGTTTGGTAGGCTCAAACCCGTTCGTAGCATCACCTCCTTTCTCTATAGAACGGATACGCCACTCTGCATCGCGCAATTAGAGTTTCCCCACGAGCCCGAGCCCCGGCTCGAGCGTGTCGCCGCCCGGTTCCCATGATGCGGGACAGACCTGACCTTTGTGGGTCTCGACGTACTGTGCAGCCTGCAGCTTGCGAAGCGCTTCTGCCCCCTTGCGGCCGATGGAGTTGTCATTGATCTCCATCGAGCGGAGCACGCCGGCAGGGTCGATGATGAAGGTGCCGCGGAGCGCGAGGCCCTCATCCGGGGTCAATTCCGCTTCCCCGCCCTCGACGAGCACCCCGAACGCGTACGCGAGCTTGCCGGACGGATCAGCGGCCATCGGATACTTGATAGCGCGTATGTTCTCCGAGGCGTCATGCCAGGCCTTATGCGTATAGACCGTGTCGCAAGATACGGAAACGACCTCGGCGCCCGCCTCCTTGAATTTCGGATAGAGGGCGGCGAGCTCTTCGAGTTCCGTGGGGCAGACGAACGTGAAATCCGCGGGGTAGAACACGAGGACCGCCCATTTTCCCCGGAGCTTCGAAAGGCTCATTTGTATGATCTCGCCGCCCTGGTACGCCTCGAATTCGAAATCAGGGACCGTCTCGCCCACTTTGACCTGTGAAGTGTAGTCGACCACCTTGTCATGGAATTCGCCGCAGTGCTCGCAGTAATTGCTTTTTGTTTCTTTCATGGTGATACGAATATTAGGATCCCATGATACCATCGCGTCAACAGAAATGTATGAAGCGGATACTCCTCATCGCCGGCCCGACGGCATCCGGAAAATCCTCGCGCGCCGTCGAGGAGGCTCTCGCGCGGGGAGGCGAGGTCATATCCGTCGATTCGAGGCAGGTGTACCGGGGACTTGATATCGGTACGGAAAAGATACCGCTCGAGGAGCGTCGCGGTGTTCCACACCATCTCTTGGATATTCGAGAGCCGGAAGGAACGTATTCGGCCGGCGATTTCCTCGGCGATGCAACTCGGCTCATAGCCGAGATTCAGGCGCGCGGTCACGTCCCTATTCTCGTCGGCGGCACCCATTACTATTTTGATGCGCTTCTCTACGGCCTCCCGATGGGCACGGAACAGAACAGCGCCCTGCGCGAGGATCTGGAGCAATACTCGGACGCTGACCTCTATGCGCGCGTCCGATCGGAAGATGCCCGACGAGCAACCGAGCTGGACCCCAAGAACCGGCGGCGGCTCATCCGCGCTCTTGAGATCATCGAGGCACTCGGCGCCGTACCGCCCCGGCCTCGCGACTCGCAGCGCCAATTCGACGCACTGGAAACAAGTCTTAGATACCAGATCGAAACCGACTGGATAGTACTGAACCCGCCGAAAGAGGAGCTGGCAACGCGCATCGACAGCCGCCTTAAGAATGCCCTCGATAGAGGACTTGTGGAAGAGGTTCGCCGTATCCGCGAGCGCGTCGGCGACGAGCGTCTCTCCGAATTCGGTCTTGAGTATCGGATAGTGGGTGAATATCTGCGCGGCGAGCGGGACGAAGCATCCCTTCTCCCGGCCCTCTCGGCAAAGCTCAAGCAGTATGCGCGACGCCAACGCGCGTGGCTCCGTAAATTGACCCCATCAAGTTAGAGGGACATATTGGCGCCGAAGGCGCCCACAGAAGGGTTCGGCGGTGTTGCTGAGAAGGTTTGTACGACAATCACGTGATAGAGCCCCGGCGCTGCATTATTGACCCGCGCGATACAGTAAAACGTGCTGCAGGATTCCGGTCCAGCGACGATGCTGTCATTCGGGCCGTACACCGTGATAGTGTCTGTCCCGTCCGGAGTGCCAGGAATCTGATACGCTACGGCCGCTAAGGTCGTCCCCTGTCCTGCCGCAAAGTTAAATGCGAAGAAGTTCTCCTGCCCGCTTGCGACGTTATTCACACGGATAGCGTTGCCAAAATATTGGAATGTCTGAGTGCTTGGCGGCCACGTGCGGGGCGTCGGATTGTTCGGCGGAGGCGTCACAGTTCCGCAAGCGGTCTTCACTTTGATGTCCCAATGATTCGATTCCTGTACGTACTCATTTCCGCAAGAATCGTTTCGTACAGGACCGCCGGAGTCGCCGCCGCGTACACTGGTGGGTTGGCCGAGCCAACCCTTGAGGTACGTATCGAGCGCGGAGTTGATGCCAAGGTCGACCTTGTAGCCGGCGCTGTGGCTCGTCGGGCCGCAGGCATGTCCCGGTTCAGTGCCGCCCGTGACGACTAGGCCGCATACGTTAAAACCGGGTCGACCGCCACACGCATTTGCGACGTTGATGACTTGCTGAACGGTCGCGGGCTGCATACCGGCTACATTCGTGCAGGAAGGTCCCGGGCTCGTGCCGCACGCGGGGCCCGCCATTTGCTCCGGTGTA
>DASTHB010000070.1:0-2849 GCA_035718415.1 Minisyncoccota bacterium
GACGGGCCGAGGCATGGCTCGCTCAAAATCTCAGCAGAGATTTATGAGCGACCAGAATCCTATGCCGCGCACACAAAGACATAAAACCTGCCCCGCGGCAGGTTTTATGCTTTTGCGGCGCGGAGCCATGCCAAGCGGAGCGCGGACGGCGAGCGGCGGTCAAGAGCGCTTGGCGGATTGCGAACAATTGGTGCACTACGCTTAGCGACTCGTGATCACAATACGACCTCCTGCCCGAAAATCTTGATTTCGTGCTATAACATTGCTAAATGCGTCCGAAACGGGAAGGCAAAGTCTATATTTACGGCAAACACGCCCTCTCGGAGGCGCTTTCGAATAGCCCGCAGGTCATCCGGAAGGTCCATCTCGCCGAAGGCGCCGGGGACCCCGCCCTTCGGAAGCTCATAGCGAAGCTCGGCATCCCGACCGCTCCCCTTTCAGCCGGCCGCGGGAAAGAACTGGTCGGCAAGGACGCTCCTCATCAGGGGATCGTGGCCATCATGGACCCTTCGAAGCTCCTCGTCCCATTCGAGACGTTCCTCGCAGAGCTGGATGTCTCGAAGAATCCTGCAGTGGCCGTCCTCGGCGAGGTCCAAGACCCGCACAATGTCGGCGCCATCATCCGCTCCGCGGCTGGCTTCGGCCTTTCCGGCGTCCTCATCCCCGAACATAACCAGGCCGGCATCACCGGAGCGGTCGTCAAAGCTTCGGCCGGCATGGCGTTCCGCATCCCGCTCGTTTCCATAGGAAATGTGAACGCGACCCTCAAGACGCTCAAGGAACGAGGATTCTGGATATACGGTCTCGCGATGGAGGGCTCGACAGCGCTCGGCTCCGACGCTTTCGATGCGCCGGCGGCGTTCGTCGTCGGTAATGAAGGTTCCGGCATCCGGGAGAAGACGCTCGACGCGTGCGATATCACGCTCCGCATCCCGATACACGCCCGCACGGAATCGCTCAATGCCGCCGTGTCCGCCGCGATAGTCTTTTATGAATGGTCGCGCAAGCACCCCGAAGCCCTATGACGCACGACGCGCACCTCCTCGCCGCACCATGGAGCGATTACGAGCTCCTTGATTCAGGCGATGGCAAGAAACTGGAGCGGTTCGGGCCGGTCATTCTTATCCGGCCGGAGACTCAAGCCCTGTGGCGGCCGAACCGCCCCGAATTGTGGGAGAGCGCGAACGCTGAATTCGCCTTCCATGAGAAAGGCGATTGGAAATTGAAGAAGGCGGTGCCGGACTCTTGGCCGCTCGCGTTCGGAACGCTCCGGTTCACGGCTCGCCTCACCGGTTTCAAGCACACCGGCGTTTTTCCGGAGCAGTCGCCGAACTGGACTTGGATAACCGAGCGCGCAAAGGCGCTCGGCACATCGAACGTGCTGAACCTCTTCGGCTACACGGGCATCGCTTCTTTGGCAGCCGCAGCCGGCGGCGCATCGGTGACGCACGTTGATGCATCGAAACAATCGCTCGACTGGGCGCATGACAACGCCCGGCTTTCGAGCTTCCCCGAGAACAAGATACGCTGGCTGTTCGATGACGCGCTCGCGTTCGCAAAACGAGAAGTCCGACGCGGCAGCAAGTACGACGGCATCATCCTCGACCCTCCGGCATTCGGTCGCGGCGCAAAGGGTGAAGTATGGAAGATAGAAGAGGGCCTCCCCCTCCTTCTCGAGACGCTCAAGGACCTGCTCGCCGACACAGAGGGCGCATTCTTCCTTCTGAATGGCTACGCCGCCGGCTACGCTCCGCGATCGCTCGCGCAATCGGTCGAAAGCGTCTTCGGCGCCATCTCCGGAGAGTCCGGAGAGCTCCACATCAAGGAGACGTGCGCCGACCGCGTCGTGCCTTCCGGCATTTACGTGCGCTTCACGCGATAAGGGGTAGTATGAAGGCCATGCTCGACAAGAACATCCTTGTCATCTATCACGACAAATGCCCTGACGGCTTCGGCGGTGCTCTCGCTGCATGGAAAAAATTCGGCGATTCGGCTGCATATATCCCGGCGGGCTATGGCGACCCCCTCGTCAAGGAACTTGCCGGAAAGGAGGTCTATCTCGTTGATTTCTGCTACGAGAAGGACGAGGAGATCGACGAGATTGCGCGCGCAGCGAAGAAGTTCGTCGTCCTCGACCATCATGAGAGCAATCAGGCGCGGGTCGAACGCGCACCTGAGCATGTATACGACTCGAACCGCTCTGGCGCTTCCATCGCTTGGGCGTATTTCCACCCTGACGTTCCGCTGCCGCGGCTCATGACGTATCTCGAAGATGGCGACCTCTATCGCTACGCGCTCCCTGAGACCCGCGAGGTCTACTCGTACCTTTCTGTATTGCCCTACGAATTTCCGGCCTGGAACGACTTTATGGAGGGGCTCGAGGATGATGCCCGGCGTGCCGAAATTCTCGAGCGCGGCCGGGCTTACACCGAATTCTTCGAAGCGATGGGAAAGCGGTCGGTGGACCGAGCGAAGAAAGTGCGCTTTGAGGGCTATGAGGTCTACTTCGCGACGACGCATCCGGACATCACGATGCGCTCATATGTGGGTCATGAGCTGTATGAGAAATTGCCTCCGTTCGCGCTCGTCGTGAGCGCTCATCCGAACGGCTTCGGCGTCTCGCTTCGCGGGGACGGCTCCGTCGATGTCTCAAAGATAGCGGAGAAGTACGGCGGCGGCGGACATCCGGGCTCGGCAGGTTTTTTCATACCGAACGGCGAAGCGATGCCGTGGGAGCTCATCGAGGAGTCATAACATGCGTGTCCTTTCCATAGAAACTTCGTGCGACGAGACCGCGGTGGCGGTGCTCGACGCCGAAGGCGACGAGCGCGATGCGAAATTCCGCATCC
>DASTHB010000071.1:0-5583 GCA_035718415.1 Minisyncoccota bacterium
TCGGATGCACGAAATATTCGACTTCCATCTGCGAGAGTTCGCGCAAACGGAAGATGAAATCGCGCGGTGCTATCTCATTGCGGAACGCCTTTCCTATCTGGGCGATGCCGAACGGCAGTTTCGGATGCATCGAGTCCACGACGTTCTTGTAGTTCGCGAAGATGCCGCCCGCGGTCTCCGGCCGAAGATAGACGTCCGACGCGCTGTCATCGGAAGCGCCCGCATGTGTCTTGAACATCATGTTGAACTGCCGGACCTCGCCGAGCGCGCCCGCGCATTCGGGACACTTCCCTTTCTCTTCGAGATGGTCCTCGCGGAACCGGCGTTTGCACTTCTCGCACTCGACGAGAGGATCGGAGAATCCGGCGACGTGGCCCGACGCCTCCCATATCTTCGGATTCATGAGAATGGCCGCATCGACGCCGTACATATCATCACGTGAATCCCGGAACATGGAGAGCCAGAGCCGCTCGATATTCTCCTTGAGCAGGACGCCCATCGGGCCGTAATCGAAGGTGCCGGCGAGACCGCCATATATCTCGCTTCCGGCAAATATGAAGCCGCGCCGTTTTGCGAGCGAGACAATCTTGTCCATGAGGTTCTGATCAGCCATGGGAAACACTATACCCCGCCCCAAACTCCCGTGCGAGGCCGAGGGAAGGCATTACTGCGCGGTTATTGCACCTGGCCGCTGCCGGGCACATATCCTGGGTCGCGGATCGTTTCCGTCGTCACTGCCTCCGCTGAAGCCTTGACCGGAACGCCCGCGTAGCGGTCGAAGCCGCTGAAGCTGAGCGCGCTCGTGAGCTGCGGTGCCATGCCGCGCTGCGACGTCGACGGCGTGAGCGAGACTTGGAATGCGCCTTGCGCGCTTCCCCCTTGCAGCAAGTCGCCCGTGTTCCAGGTGAGAAGATGCGACGCGGGGTTGTACGTGAACGTGCCGGTCCCGCTTGTCTTATCCATATAGGTCACGTAGCTCGGAAGCGTCGTCGTGATGGTCCCGCCCGCGACCGGACTGCCGCCGTCTTTCGCCGAAAGGACGACCGTGTACGTGGTCGCCTGGTCGGCCATCGGCGGAACGGGGCCGGAATTGCCGAAGGGTCCCGTCGTATGCGTCGCGTAGCCGGATATCGACATCACGGTTGCGACGCGTACCGTGCGCGTCATGCTCGCCGCGACTTGTTCCGGCACGTTCGCCTGTCCCACACGCGTGCCCGATACCGACACGCTGAACTGCACGTTCGGCGAAGCGCCGTACGGATTCGCGGGTAGCGTGGCGAACGAGAAGGCGCCGACGCCGGACGCGCCCGGCGCGAGCTCCGCGAGCGACGGGTCGGTGTCCTGGCTGAATACGACGGTATGGTCGGACGATCGGTAGAATCCGCTCGTCGTCCGTATGCTGTTGTAGTCCACGGCCGTGCCGGATATCGAGATAGATACGGTCGCGTTCTGCACGCTCGTATCGAGCGTATTCGTATATCGCACGTTCACGTTCTGCACGGCCCCCGCCGGGATCACGGACGTAGTGCCGGTGTCGCCATTGATCGATAACGCGGTGTCGATGAACGGAGCCGCGATGGCGACGGTCGCGTCCTGCGTCATGTAGTTCACGGCGAGGGCGGAGCTCGTCGGCCCGCTCGCGGTACCGACCGTGAAATGGAACACCCGCTGTTCCCTATCCTGGCCCGACAACATGCCGACGAGCGTGATGTTCTTCGTCGCTCCCGGCGAAAGCGTGCCGAGCAGGAATGAAGAGCCCGTCATCGGTATCGAGGAGGAGACGACCGAGAAACCGAAGGGAAAATCTCCCTGGAGCACCACGTTCGCGAGCGGCACGCTCGCGTTCGATCGTACCGTGAGGGCGAACGTGATGGGCTTCCCCGAGACCGTCTCCGACAGCGTGTCCACGGAAACTTGGAGCGGCGTCGTGGATATCGTGAGCGAGTATGTCGCCTTCTTCACGAACGTGGAATTGGAGCCTTGCACGCCGTAGGAAAGCGATATCGGGAACGATACGCTTTGCCCGGCGTTGCCGAACATGACCGCCTTCACCGTGCGCGTGACGCTCGCACCGCTTCCGATGTTGCCCAGTTTCTCCGTGTAATTTGGTTCAGCTTGGTTCAGGTTCGATGCATCGCGCGTGCCCGGCGGATAGTCGATCTCGAGCGTCGCGTCCTGGAGCGTCGCGGAGTTCCGGTTCGTGATGATGAGCGAAAGCGGCACCGTATCGCCGCCGCTGATCGTCGTCGGCCCTTGAACGTCTATCGATACCTTGTCGACGGACACGGCGTTGCCGCCGAAGATGAACAAATAGCCGGCGACGATGAGCGCGAAGAAGAAGAACAGGACGGCAGCGATGAAGAACAGCCCCGCCACGCGAACGTGCCGCTCTTCATGCGGGATGCGCGCAAGCAGGCGCTCCTGCCAAGCGTGCGGAACGCCGGACTGTTCTTCCGGACGGATGCCTGACCGCTCTGTCTTCGGCGCGTCTGCCTTATAAAGGCGTTCGCGAGCGCGTTCGAGCGAACCGAGATCATCTTGAGGAGGCATTGCGTATCAGTATACCCCTAGAATACGGCTCTCTATAGGTTTTTCTATGAACACGGCGAAGGAGGCCGCTTCGTCAGAGCTCTGATGCGGCGATGCCGCGATTCACGCGCGCCACGTAGGAGGCGCGTTCGCTCTGAATTCGTTCGAGGTGTCGCTTTGAGAGATCGGAAAGCGGCGGCAAGTCGGCACCATTGTCGAAACCGAGAATAACGAGTGCGCGAAGCGCAGCAAGTATCTCGGCAGCCTCATAGAGCGAAGCGGCGCACGCACCGAGCGTTTCGAGGTATCCGCGAAATGCCGGAAAGAGCGCCTCATCCTTCGCGTCCGAGGGCGCGAGCCGTACGAGAAGGCCGGCGATGCGGGCCGCGAACGGCCGCGCCTCGGTCGGCAATGCCTTGAGCCAATTCCGGTCGAGCACGGCGCCGGCGACGCGCCATCCCTCTTTGCCGCGCACGAGGATGAGCGAGCTCTCGGAGAACGTCGCAAGCGCGGCGGACAGCTTCGCTCCGGAACGCCGCAAGCCTTGCGCGCGAGCTCGCACGAGCCCGAGTTCGGGAGAAAGCACGGTGACGACGGCGCTCGCTTCGCCGAGCGGCGACCGCGCAAGGATGATGCCGCGCGTATCGTACCTATGCCGCATCCTTCACGAGATCGAAGCGTTTTGCTCCCGATGAGAGCTGCGCTTCATACTTGCCCTCCGCGCGCTCCTCGATGTGCGCCGTGTCTTTCGGCGAGAGGCCTTCTTGTTTGCGAGCGTCAGCCACCGCTCGCGCAAGCTCTCGTTCATCACCCTTTCGAACGAGGTCTGGCGTGAGATTCGTATCCAACGAGAGGGCCGCGCCCTTGGCAACGGCCTCGACGTTCACCTCATCCGCGAGGATCCCCAAGAGTTCTTTCGAAAGATCGTCGGTGACCGTAAGCGACGCAAGCGGCTGGCGCACCTTGATGCCGGCTTTCTGTCGCATCTGGAGCGCTTCGGAAGCGACGGCGCGCACGCGCTGCATCTCGGCGATGAGCGCGTCTTCTTTGGCGCCGAACATGCGGTCGAGGAGTCCTCGAGCTTCCGCAGGCCACTCGGCGAGGTGGACGCTCTCCGGGTCATCCTCTGCCCGTACTCCTTGAAATAGTTCTTCCGCGACGAACGGCATCGCAGGCGCCATGAGGCGCGCGAGACGGGCGAGCGCGAAGCGGAGCGTCGCGAGCGCGTCTTGCTTGTCAGTACCTTCCTCCTTGAAGCGGTCGCGCGAGCGCCGCACATACCACGCGGATAGGTCGTCGATAAAGGGCGCGAGGGGGCGCGTTGCCGCATTCAGGTCGTATGAATCGTACGCGGCCGTTATGGCGCGGGTCGTTTCGGCGAGGCGAGCCAGCATCCAGCGGTCGAGCACGTTCTTGCTCGTGTCATCTGCTTCCGTGCCGTCATCGAAGAGCTTGTAGAATGCGAGCACGTTCAGGAGACGGCCGATATGCTTCTTCGCGGCCTCGTCGACGCCGCTTTCGAAGAACGCGAGATTCTCCGCCGCGACGACTGGCGACGAGAGGAGATAGTACCGGAGCGCATCGGCGCCGTACTTCTCCACGATGGCCATGGGGTCAGGGTAATTCTGGAGCTTCTTCGACATCTTCTTTCCATCCTCCGCGAGGACCGTTCCGTTCACGACGACGTGCCGGAACGCGTTCTTGCCAAAGAGCGCGCCAGAAAGGACATGCAGGTAGTAGAACCACGTGCGCGTCTGATCGATGCCTTCGGCGATGAACGCGGCGGGGAACGAGTCGTCGAACCGTTCTTTCTCCTCGAACGGGTAGTGTTTCTCGCCGTACGGCATGCTTCCCGAGTCGAACCACGTATCAAGGACGTCCGGAGTTCGATGCATGACGCCGCCGCAGGAGCACGGAACCGTTATTTCGTCGACGACGTGCTTGTGAAGGTCGGTGACCTTCTTCCCGCTCGCCTCCTCAAGCTCCGCGACGCTACCGAATACGCGCGATTCTTTGCAGGATTCGCATTTCCAGAGCGGGATCACGCTCGCCCAGAAACGCTGGCGGGAGATGGACCAGTCGCGCGCACCCTCGAGCCATTTGCCGAACCGACCTTCCTTGATGTGCGCCGGGAACCACTCGATGCGCTTCGCATGCGAGAGAAGTTCGGGCTTCAGTCTCGTTACGTTCACGAATAGCGACGAGGTCGCGTAATTGAGAAGCGGCGAGTCGCACCGCCAGCAGTGCGGATACGAGTGCGTGACGGTCTCTTTCGAGAACAGCAGCCCGCGCTCCTGAAGGTTCTTGAGAACGGCGATGTCCGTACCGAGCCGAACCGCATCATCATCCGAACGCGGCTTCACTTCCGTTCCGGCGAAGTCGCGAACCTCTTGTTTCATCGTGCCGTCGAAATTGACGTGCTGGACGAACGGCAGATCCACCTTCTTTAACAGCTCCCAGTCGTCCGCGCCGAACGCAGGCGCTTCGTGCGCGATGCCCGTCCCTTCTTCATCCGTGACGAAATCAGCGGCATATACCTTCCATCCGTTCGCGCGGTTCTTCAGCTTCTCGTCGTGCACGTAATAGTCGAACGGCGGCTCGTACTCGAGGCCGACGAGGTCGGAACCTTTCCACGAATGGCCCTCCGGCGCTTCGCCGCCTTTTGATTCCGCGACGATATAGAGCCCGTCATGTTCCGGCATGCGGTACGCGGCATAGGTGATGTCCTTCCCGACAGCGAGCGCGACATTCCCGGGCAAGGTCCACGGCGTCGTCGTCCACGCGAGCAGGTACGCGTCGCCCGAGAGTCCGAGTTTCTCCGGCGCTTTCAGCTTGAACTTCACCGTCACCGCGATGTCCTTCACGTCCTTGTACCCTTCCGCCACTTCCGCTTGGGAAAGCGTCGTCTCGCAGCGCGGACAGATGTGCATCACGCGATAGTCTTCGTAAACGAGCCCCTTGTCATAGATCGACTTGAAGACCCACCACACGCTTTCCATGAACGGCGTATCCATGGTGAGGTAGGCATGCTCCATATCCGCCCATCGGCCGATG
>DASTHB010000072.1:0-12681 GCA_035718415.1 Minisyncoccota bacterium
AGATGGCCTCTCCGTTCTCGCTCGGGAAAAGCTCTATCAAGATCTGGCTGTGATCAAACGCGATGTTCTCGAGATACGTGAGCAGCTCATTCGCTCTATCGATGAGAACTTCGCGATCATCGATCGGGCCGAGCAGAGCAAGCATCTCGCAACCGCGGAATCATTGGCTAGTGTCGCTATGGACCAATTTATCGCCTCTCTGGCAGACGCCAGAAATAAGGTCCAAGCGTTGTATGTCCGCCTGAAAGAGGTGGTCGACACCGCCTTTGATTCAAAAGAAAAGTTCCTCCGTGGCCCGCACTGAAAAGTGCGGGTTTTTCCTAAAGCACCTTCAGCTCGTCCACGGCGAGCGAGAATTCGCCGTTCCTAGTGCTCGTCTTGCCTTTGGCGAGGAGGCACGCGCCGGGCGTGAGCGCCCCGCCGTGTTCCTTGAAGAGCCGCTGGAATACGACCGATTCGATTGAATCGGTCTTATCCTCGAACGTGACGAATGCCATCTTCTCGCCGCTTTTCGTGAGTATCGTGCGCACCTGCGAGACGAGCACGGGCAGGATGACGAGCTGGCCGGGCAGGCGGTCCTCCTTCAATTTCGCGATGGTGAGCTTCGCTTTATCAGTCATCGATTTATACGCATCCAACGGATGTCCCGACACATAGATGCCGAGGAGTTCTTTCTCCCAATTGAGCTTCTCAAGAAGCGGCGTCGGATGACCGTCCGGAATAGAAAGGGGAGGCGGTGCAGCGAACGCACCGAACAGCGAGTCCTGCGGCGCCGTTGCGGTCGCTTCGCGGTGGTAGGCGAGCAGGATCTCGATATGTTCGATGAGCGAATTGCGGCTTGCGGAAGCTTTGAGTGAATCGAGCGCTCCGCATTTGATGAGCGATTCAAGGGACTTCCGGTTCAAGTTCTTCGAACCGACGCGCGATAGGAAATCAGCGAGCGAAGAGAACGTACCGTGCGCCTTGCGCTCTTCGATGATGGCTTCCGAAATGCCGTCGCCGAAATTCTTGATAGAGGACAGGCCGAAGCGTATGGCGTTCTGCGTTTCGCCGACGACCGTGAACACGGTGCCGCTCTCATTGACGTCCGGCGGAAGGACCGGGATGCCCATGCGCTTCGCTTCTGCGACGAAAACGGATATCTGTTCGGTATCGCCCGCGTCCGCGGTGAGAAGCGCCGCGAGATACTCGACCGGATAGTTCGCTTTCATGTATGCCGTCTGGTAAGCGACCTTGCCATAGCTCGCCGCATGCGCCTTATTGAATCCGTAAGCGGCGAACGGCTCGATGAGAAGCCATAATTTCTCCGCTTTTTCCTTGGACAACTTTCCGTACTCGACGAAGCCCTTCAACAGCTTTTCTTTCTCGGCCTGCATGACGGCCGGGATCTTCTTGCCCATGGCCTTGCGGAGCGCATCGGCCTCGAGCCACGAATAGCCCCCGAGCGTTATCGCGGTGAGGAGCACGTCGTCCTGGTACACAAGGAGGCCGTAGGAGAAATCGAGATAATCCTTCATCCGTTCGTCCACGAAATGGATCTTCTTCGGGTTCTGCTTGCGCTCGATGTACTGCGGAATGGTTTCCATCGGCCCGGGACGGTACAAGGCCACCATGGCGTTTATGTCGTGGATGGTCGTCGGCTTCAGCTCTTTGAGCCATCGCGTCATGCCCGAGCCGTTCAGCTGGAACGTTCCTTCCGTCTCTCCGCGGGCGAGCATCTCGAAGGTCTTCGCATCATCGAGCGGGATGTTCTCGATGTCGACCGTGACGCTCTTCGTTTCCTTCACCCGCGCGACGGCGTCGGCGAGTATGGCGAGGTTCTTGATGCCCAGGAAGTCGAATTTGAGAAGCCCCACGCCGCCGTACTCGTCAGTGACCGAGTACATGTCGTACTGCGTGATGAGCTTGCCCGTGCCTTTCGGGTCAGGCATGAGCGGCGTCCACTCGATGAGGGGCGTCGGTGCGACGACGACTCCCGCGGCATGCACCCCCACGTGCCGCACACAGCCTTCGATGCGCCGAGCCAGGTCGATGATCTCGCGCGCCTCGTCATCCTCATCGTAGAGGGTCTTTAGATCGGGCTCGAGCTCGAGCGCGCGTTCGATGGTCATCGGGAACCCTTGGGACCCGATCGGTATGAGCTTCGCGATGCGGTCGCCGGTCGTGTATGAGTGGCCGAGCGCGCGAGCGACGTCGCGCACCGCCGCACGCGCCATCATCGTGCCGAACGTGCCGATCTGCGCCACATGGTCTTCGCCGTATTTTCGTTTCGCGTACGCGATCATGTCGTCGCGCCGGTCGTCGGCCATGTCCATGTCGATGTCCGGGGCTTTCGGACGCTGGGGATTCAAGAAACGTTCGAACGGCAGTTTATAGAAAAGCGGGTTCACGTTCGTGATGCCGACCAGATACGCGACCAAGGAGCCGGCGGCTGAACCGCGGGTCGTCGTGAGAATGCCGGCCGATTTCGCATAGGTGAGAAGGTCGGCGACGACAAGGTAATAGACCGCGAACCCCTTGCCGATGATGATGTCGAGCTCGTACTCGATGCGATCGGTGACTTCCTTCGTAGGTTCAAGACCGCGCGTCGAAATGCCCGCATACGCCTTCTCGCGGAGCTCTTCGTCGTGGTCCTTATACCCTGGCGAAACGGGCACTTGAGGGAAGGTCCATTTTCCGAGCACGAACGAGACATTGCAGCGATCAGCGATCTTGCGGGAATTATCGAGAGCGTCGGGAACGTCCTTGAACTGTTTATCCATCGCCGACTCGCTAACGAACGAGAAGTCCTCGTCCTCATTGCTGCCCTTGTTCCCGTGACCGATGCGGCGCATGGTCTCAGTGGCCTCTCTATCGTCCGGAGACAGATAATAGACATCGTGCTGGGCGAGAAGCGCCGTGCCGGTCTTTCGCGCGAGTTCCACGAATTTTTTCATGCGCGCGGAATGTCCGGCCGCCTTCGGGTGGTGCGTTATCTCGAGGAAAACGTTCTCCGGCCCGAAGATTTCCTTGAATTCCGCGAGCGCTGCTGCCGCGCCTTCTTCGTCATTCGCCTTCAGGTGCTCCGCGACATCCCCAGAGAACGAAGGAAGGATGGCGATGATGCCCTCGTGCCGCTCGCGGAGGAGCTCTTTATCCATGCGCGGACGCTCGTGGAATCCTTCCGTCCACGATTTCGTGACGAGGTAGAGCAGATTCTTGTACCCCTCATTATTCTCGGCGAGAAGGACGAGATGCGTGCGCTTCTCGTTCGGTTCACGGTCGTGGCGTGAATGGGGCGCGAGATACGCGTCCACGCCGAGTATCGGTTTTATCCCGGCAGCGGTGGCTGCCTTGTAGAACTCGATCGCGCCATGCATATTCCCGGCGTCCGTGAGCGCCACTGCATCCATGCCTTCCTTCTTCGCCTTCTGCACAAGTTCATCGACCTTCGGAAGCGCTTGCAAGAAGCTGTAATGAGAGTGCGTATGGAGATGGATGAACCGCGCTGCCATGGGTCCGATTATACCCCGTAGTAGATTTCGGCGATTCAGCCGAAGCCTGAAGGGGGAACCCGCCGCCAAAATGCGCTACGGGTATACTGGCCTCATGAGGTATCTCATCGGCGTGGACGAAGCGGGGCGGGGCCCATTGGCGGGACCGGTCGCCGTGGGCGTCGTCATGGTAGAGGAGGGCTTCGATGTGGCAGTCGAGTTCCCCGGGGTCGCCGATTCAAAGAGCATCTCCGCAGGGAAGCGCGAACGTATCTTTTCACTCCTCGAGGCGCGGGCCCGTAAGGGCGATGTCCAGTATCGCGTCGAATTTACCAGCGCGGCGGACATCGATGAGCGCGGCATCGTTCCGGCCGTCCGAAGCGCGCTTGAGCGCGGCATCCGTGCGCTTGCCCCGGACCCTCGGTCCGTCGCATCGATACGTCTTGATGGGTCGCTCGCCGCGCCAGAAGAGTATGCGCAGGAGACCATCATCCGGGGCGATGCGCTCGTGCCGCTCATTTCGCTCGCGTCGATCGCGGCGAAGGTGCTCCGTGATAGGCACATGACGGAACTGGCGGCCAGGTATCCCGATTATGGGTTCGAGCGCCATAAAGGATATGGGACACAGGCGCATTATCGAGCGCTTCGGAAGCGCGGTCCGTGCGTTATCCATCGCCGGACGTTTTTGCACCTTGACGGTACCCGTAAATAGCGGCATACTAAGCAGCGGAGTAATCATGCATCTGACCAAGGAGGCGGATGCGCCACGGCCGCAGTACGTCAAAACAGCTTTAAACAAGATGGAGGGGGCATGTCCCTAACAGAAGTCGAAGTACCTCAAGAAGAAGACCTTCGCCGCCGCCTCAAGGATTCCGAGGCACGAAGGACCGTCATCTTGAAAGCCGGATTCAGAGCGTGTACCGCCAAGGACATGCTCTGCCATCGGGCGGGGGAGCTGAAAAAATGCGAGAACGGCGAGCACGTTCTCGAGTGCGGCACGAACGGTTCTGCGGTACTCGTGACCGCCATCTTCGCGAACACGTGTTGCCTTCGCGAACAGCTCGAGCCGATTGTCTGCAACTTGTAGTCGGTTCGGACCTCTTCTGCAGAAGGCCTGGACCTTTATGAAACGCCACTCACGCGAGTGGCGTTCTTTTTTATGCCGTGGTAAGGTGGTGCCCATGTCAATACGAATGCGACACACTCGCGGGCACACGGGCAACCGCCGCTCGCACCATGCCTTGAAGGGCACGAACGTCATCAAGGATGGCGAAAACCTCCGTCTGCCGCACCGTCTCGATGAGACGACCGGCATGTACCGCGGCAAGCAGATCGCGCCAGCGAAGGCTTCGCGCTCTGCGAAATCCGCGAAGAAAGGACCGGACACCGAACCGCATGCCGAGCACGGACACGAGCACGCGCACGAGCACGGCAATGCCGAGGCGAAGAGCTCGAAGGGCGTGCAGGGCAAGGTCGCGACGGGCGGCCGACCGAAGGCCCGGAGCGGCATGGGCGGCGGCGCGTAATTCGCGTTGCGAAAAAGAGGAGCCGCGTTCGCGCGGCTTTTTCTTTTTCTTGTACGCACCTGTCCACTCCGCCCGAGCCGAGCGAATGGACAGTCCGTGCGTGCGGAGTATACTGAACGCACAGATCTTTCAATGGCGAATCGACATCTCGCACGTTCCGTCGTACTCCAATCTCTCTTCGAGTGGGATACCACTCATGCGTCAGCACAGGACGCGCAGAATATTTTGAAACGAAATATCGCCGAATTCGGCGGCGATGATGCTGACCAGGCGTTCATGGACAAACTGCTCCAAGGCGTCCTCGCGAAAAAGGAGGACATCGATCTCGTCATCGAAAAGGCCGCACCGGAATGGCCGCTCGAACGCATCGCTCCGGTCGACCGCAATATCCTGCGGCTCGGCCTCTTCGAGCTGTTGTTCTCGGACCGTGCGCAGGTGCCGGCGAAGGTCGCGATAAACGAGGCCATCGAGCTCGCGAAGACGTTCGGCGGCGATTCTTCGGGACGCTTCGTGAACGGCGTCCTCGGTGCCGTCTATAAGGAGCTCGGAGAGCCCGGCAAGGACGAACAGGGACCGCGTAAGGTGCGACGCGAAGAACTGCCGCTCGAGAAGATGGGGGGAGCGATCGTCTATGCGAAGCACGACGGCCAGTACTACATGGCGCTCGTCCACGACGTATTCGGCCGCTGGACGCTTTCGAAAGGCCATATCGAGACCGACCCGACGCCATCCGCGGGCGTAAAGCGCATCGTGAAAGAGGAGCTCGGCATCGATGTCGTCGTCGGCGCACAGGTCGGCGAGAACGAATACGTGGCGTCGCACCCGGAGAAAGGGAAGGTCAGGAAACATGTCTGGTTCTTCCTCGCGTCGTCCGATTTCGAACCGCTCACCTTGAAGAAAAGCGGCGGTCTCGACGATGCGAAGTGGTTCCGACTCCAAGACATCATCGAACTCAACTTTTACGACGACATGCTGCCCATCGTGACGGCCGCCGTGCAGAAACTGCTCGACGAAGCGACGACGAAACCCGTTGCTTGATTCTTTTCGGACCTGTCGCATACTTAGGGGACCATGCCTGATATCCGATCGTTCGCGGACCGCCTCGGCGTCTCTTTCAATGACCCGAACCTCCTCATCGAGGCGCTGACGCACCGTTCCTACCTGAACGAGCACCGTGACTACACGGGCGCTCATAACGAGCGTCTCGAATTCCTCGGCGACGCGGTTCTCGAGCTCGCCGCGACGGATTTCCTGTTCCGCAAATATCCCGCAAAGCCCGAAGGCGAGCTCACGGCGTACCGCGCCGCACTCGTGAATACGGTTTCTCTGGCGGAGTCGGCTCGCGCTCTCGGGCTGAGCGATTTCCTCCTCCTCTCGAAAGGCGAAGCGAAAGATACGGGCCGCGCCCGGGACGTCATCCTCGCCGATGCGCTCGAAGCCGTCATCGGGGCCATGTATCTCGACCAAGGCTATGCCGCCGCCGAGTCGTTCGTGAGCCGGCAGATCTACGGAAAGATCGACGAGGTCATTGCGAAGCGCTCCTATCAGGATGCGAAAAGCCGGTTCCAAGAGATCGTGCAGGAAAAGCGGGGCATCACGCCTGTCTATGAGACGCTTTCTGAAGTAGGGCCTGACCACGATAAGCGCTTCACGGTCGGCGTATTCGTCGGCGAGCAGGAGGTGGCGCGCGGAGAAGGGCAGAGCAAGCAGTCGGCGGAACAGGCCGCCGCGCAGGGAGCGCTCGCCGTCTTTCCCTGAAGTCCGCGTTCCCGCGACTTTTCATTTGATACACTATAGGAGTAATGCTGAAGCGGCTTGAAATAGTCGGTTTTAAATCGTTCGCCAAGAAGACCGTCTTGGATTTCTCTAATTCGACGACCGCCATCGTCGGGCCGAACGGCTCGGGGAAAAGCAACGTCGCCGAGGCCTTTCGCTTCGCGCTTGGAGAACAGTCGATGAAGAGCATGCGCGGCAAGCGCGCCGAGGACCTCATCTGGGGCGGCTCCCATACCGCGCCCCGCGCGAACCGCGCGGGCGTGACCATTGTGTTCGACAATGCGAAGCGCCAATTCAAGGTGGACTTCGACGAGGTCGCCATTGAGCGCGTCGTCTTGCGCGACGGCACGAGCGAGTACTCCATCAACGGCTCGCGCGTGCGATTGCGCGATATCGCAGAGCTCCTTGCGGGCGCGAACATAGGCGAGACCGGCCATCACATCATCTCCCAGGGCGAAGCGGACCGGATCCTCCTTTCCTCTCCCAAGGACCGGCGGGCGATGCTCGAGGACGCGCTCGGCCTCAAGATCTTCGAATTCAAGAAGCAGGAAGCGGAGAGGAAGCTTTTGAAGACGGAGGAGAACATCCAGCAGGTCAATTCGCTCCGGCGAGAGCTCGCGCCGCATCTGCGTTTCCTCGAAAGCCAGGTGAAAAAGCTCGAACGCGCCGACAATCTCCGCGCTGAGCTCATCTCGCTCGCGCAAACCTACTTCGCCGTCGAGGACGCATACGTCGCGCAGGAGAAAGTGCGCGCCGAAAAAGAGAAGTCCGCGGCAGCGGAACGTCTTGGCGTCGCGAGCGCCGAGCTCGACCGGGTCGCAGACCCGAAGCTCGCCGATGAGCACACCGTCAAGCGCACCGAGACGCTCCGCAAGGCGGAGCATGAGGTGGCCGAACTGTCTTCCCAGCGGGCGAGCCTTTCGCGGGAGATGGGGCGCGTCGAAGGAGCGCTGACGGAAGTGAAGCGCCATGCGACCCAGGTCGCGCGGGAGCCGTATGCGAAGATCCCGCGCGAAGCGTTATCGACGCTCCATAGCGAGATCGAGCGGCAAGTCGAGCACGCCGGGGATTCCGTCGAATCGCTTCGCGCCGCACTGCACGCCATCCGCACGGCGATACAATCGTTCTTCAACCGTCACGGCGCCGGCGGCAATGAGCGACTGTCCGAAGAGGAGGACGCGGTATTCCGCCTCGAGGGCGAACGCGAAGCGCTCGCGAAGAAGTACGCAGATGTATCCGCAAGACTTGAAGCCGCGGAAACGGCGCGCGCCCGCGCTCGCGAAGCCATGGTCGCGCTCGAAGAGACCGGACGCGAGGTGCGCCGCCGGATACTCGAGCTCGCGCAGACCAAGGCGCACGAGGAGGGCGAGGTCGCAAAAGCCGAAGCGCGCATCTTCGAGCTCTCCATGCTCAGAGAAGCACTCGAGCGGGACAAACAGGAAGTCGCCGTCATCGCCGGCCCCGCCGCGCTTTCGTACATGCCGCTCGAGCACCTTCCGCAGGAGGACCGCAAGGTGCAGGAGGAGCGCAGGAAATCGCTCGAACGGACGAAGATACGCCTCGAGGAGGCCGGGGGCACCGGGGAAGACATCCGTCAGGAATTCAAGGATGTTTCCGAACGCGAAACATTCCTCGCGCGTGAACTTGAAGATCTCGACAAATCGTCTTCCTCGCTCCGCGCGCTCATCGCCGATCTTGATACGGAGCTCTCGAAGCACTTCTCCGAAGGCCTCGCGAAAGTGAACGCCTCGTTCGGCGAATATTTCGCCCTCATGTTCGGCGGCGGCGGCGCGCGGCTCACCCTCGAAGAGCCCGAAGAAGCGGAGGAGGACGAAGAAGGTATGGAACAGATATCGGACGACGCGCCCGAGGAAGCTGAACGCCCCGGCATCGAGATCGCCGTCAATCTGCCGAAGAAGAAAGTTCGGTCGCTCATGCAGCTCTCCGGCGGCGAGCGCGCTTTGACCTCGATAGCGCTCATCTTCGCCATGAGCCAGGTGAATCCGCCGCCGTTTTTGATACTTGATGAAACCGACGCCGCCTTGGACGAGGCCAACAGCCGCCGGTACGGCGATATGATCGAAAATCTCGCAGAGAAGTCGCAGCTCATCGTCATCACGCACAATCGTGAGACGATGACGCGTGCCGGGATGCTCTACGGCGTCACGATGGGCGCGGACGGGGTAAGCAAGTTGTTATCCGTAAAATTCGAAGAAGCCGTCGCGGTTGCAAAGTAGCCTGTGCATTGTCGCCTTGCGTAAACGGGTCTGCGGAGTAGTCTGAACGCTAGCCTTCTGCGGGCGCAGAGGGAAATAACAACCAAGCAAGGAGGCTTGGATGACGTTGAGCGACATTCAGTTCGGACGGAATTGCGGACACGCCCAGGAATATCTGCTCAGTCCGCAACCGCTCGTCATCGGCGATTATGAATACAATTTCTATCTGTATGACAATCGCTGGGTGCGGGCGTACCGCAGCCTGAAGGTCGGGCTCGAAGTGCATGAAGAGCGCGTGCCCTTCGTGATGCTTTCCTACGATCTGCAAGCCGTGTTCCTGCGGTGGGCAGGCAAAGAGAAACCCGAAGAGCTTCTCTGGGAACCGGGCCGCACGCTACAGACCGCCTGATCAGGCACACAAGAATAAGGAAGCGGAATGTCATCCGCACTCACTACGGACCCCACAAGGGTCCGCGACTTTTTATATCGTTCTCTACTATCCACAGTATCGCGCCATGGCGCGATACTGTGGATACATGCCGCTTGCGGCAGAATTTATTCGACGGGCGTGAAGTCGAGCTCCTTTTCCGGAATGCGCGCTTCTGCGAGCTTTACGCGTATGGCGTCCCCGAGGCGGTACGTGGCCTTAGTACGCCGGCCCACGAGCCGGTAATTCTTTTCGTCATAGTCGTAGTAGTCGTCCGCGAGATCCTTGACCCGTATCATGCCGTCGGCATGCGTCGTCTGTTCCTCCACATAGAGGCCGCGCTCGGTAACGCCCGATATGACGGCATCGAACGTCTCGCCGATGCGTCCGGCCAGGAACTCGACCTGCTTCATCTTTATCGAGTCGCGCTCCGCTTCCGCGGCGCCGACTTCGCGCTCGGACGCGTGGAGCGCGAGCGTATCGAACGCCTGCATCTCTTCCGGCGTTATCGGGTCGCCGCCGGCGTGCGCTTTCACGAGGCGATGGATGAGGAGGTCCGGATAGCGACGGATAGGGGACGTGAAATGCGTGTAAAACTCGAAGGCGAGGCCGAAATGGCCGATGTTCTTCGTCGCATACACGGCCTTGCTCATGGAGCGGAGCGTAGCCGTCTTCACGAGGTACTCCTCAGGCGTCCCTTTGACCGATTCAAGGAGGCGATTCAATTCTGCGCCGGTCACGCGTCCCGAGCCGGTCGTCTTCAAGTGATAGCCCATGATGCGGAGGAGATTCGCGAGATTCTCGATGCGTTCCGGGTCCGGCACATCGTGCACGCGATAGACGGATTGGAAGTGCGGTCCGCCGTTCGTGCCCAGCTCCGAAAGATGCTTCGCGACCGCCTCGTTCGCGAGGAGCATGAAATCCTCGATCATGAGGTTCGTATCCTTCCGCTCTTTGAGCCGGATGGCGATAGGCTTGCCGGTTTCGTCGAGCTCGACCTTCACTTCCGCGGTATCGAATTCGATGGCGCCTTTGGCCGCGCGACGCGCGCGTATCTTCTTCGAGAGCGCGAGCAGGATAGAAAGCTCGTCGTGGAGGATGCCTTCGCCCGCGTCGAGCACTCCCTGCGCTTCTTCGTACGTGAAGCGCTTGTTCGAATGGATGACCGTCTCGCCGAACCACGTGTCGAGAACGTTCGCTTCGTCGTCGAGCTTGAACACCGCCGATACCGCAAGCCGGTCCTCGTTCGGGCGGAGCGAGCAGAGGTCGTTCGAGAGCACTTCGGGAAGCATCGGTATCGTGCGGTCGACGAGATAGACGGACGTGGCGCGCTCGACGGCTTCCTTATCGAGCGCGGTGCCGGGCCGGACGAAATATGACACGTCGGCGATATGCACGCCGACTTCGAAAGAACCATCCGCTAATTTGCGTACTGAAAGCGCGTCATCGAAAACTTTCGCGTCGAACGGGTCGATGGTGCAGGTCGGCGCCTCGCGGAAATCGCGGCGGTGAGGATTTTTCGCTTCCTCGGCGAGTTCGTTGCGTCCCGACTCCTCGAGACGCTTCGCTTCCTCGATGACGCCGGGAGGGAAGTCAGACGAGAATCCCTGCGCGAGGGCGAGCGCACGCATTTCGGTCTCGTGGACGCCGGCAGGGCCGATGATTTCCTCTATCGTGCCGAGCGGATATTCCTTATCCGCGTCCCACGACACGAGGCGGACGACCGCCTTGTAGCCGAGCGGCGCATCACCTCGGTCGAGGATGACGAGCGGCACGTGCATTTTCTTGAGGTCAGGCGCGAGGAACGTGAGACCGTTCTCTTCGACGAGCGTGCCGACGAAGGTCTCGCGAGCTCGCGAGATGATCTCGATGACTTTTCCGGCCGGTCGGGGAGGCATGCGTCCCGACGGGTCGTGGTACGCGCCCATCGCCTCGACTTTGACGATGTCGCCAGAGAGCGCGTGGTTCGTCCATTCGCTCGGTATGATGAGGTCTTCGTCCTCGCCCTCGATCGTGAAGAAGCCGATGCCCTTCCTCGTCATCGTTATCGGACCTTCGTAGATTCGGGGAGCTGGCATGATAGGCCATACTCTACCAGGATTTGACAGACCGTGCTATGGTGTTTTGCGTTGCTGGTTTCTTAGTAGGGGGCTGGCAGCGTGCGTTCACGCCTCACGGCATGAACTCGGGGCGGCCTCTTGCGGGCCGCCCTATTTTTTCCCTCATGGTATAGTTGCCCTCGCGACGCTCACCGTGACACTCCCTCACGACGGCCGCGTCGTAAGCGGCTTCTGCGATGCAAGCCGCGCCCGGGCCCTGCTTCTGCAGGGCCTCTTTTTATCGCAGGTTTGCGGTTTTACGCCTATTCTGGTACGCTTCGACCACATGTTGATGATCCGATTCCAGCGCATCGGCCGGACGAATGATCCGGCGTTTCGCATTGCCGTTCTCGAGAAGGAGCGCGCCGCCCAGGCGGGCAATATCGTCGAGCTTCTCGGCACCTACAATCCGCACAGCAAGGCGCTGACGCTCTCCGAAGACCGCGTCAAATTCTGGATAGGAAAGGGCGCCCAGCCGACGGACTCGATCCACAATCTTCTCGTTTCGAAGGGCATCATCGAGGGCAAGAAGATCAATGTCCTCCCCAAGAAGACCGTGCCGAAGCCCGCAGAAGAGGCGGCTCCGCAGGCCGCGGCACCGGTAGCGGAAGCTCCGGCCGAACCGACCGAGGCGGAGGTCGCCGCTGAGGCAGAACCGGTTCCGGAAGAGACTCCGGTAGCACCCGAGACCCCGGCTTCATAAATTCACCGCACTAGGCGGTGTTACCATATCCCTCTATGGAACCAGATCAGGCATTCCTGGAATACGTCGTGAAAGCGTTGGTTGACCATCCGGAAGCGGTACAGACCACTCGCACCATAGATCAGATGGGTGTCTTGCTCACTCTCGTCGTCCATCCGGACGACATGGGCAAGATCATCGGAAAAAGCGGCAAGACTGCCGAGGCTATTCGCATCCTGCTCCGGGTCGTCGGCATGAAGGGGAACGCTCGCGTGAACCTGAAGATCAACGAACCGGTGGGCGGGAAGCGCGATACGTCCGGCGAGGGAGGCGATACTATCGTCAATCTCTGATCTTCCGTGAGGTTCCATCTCGTCACCCTGTTCGAAGACGCGTGCGACGCGTACCTTTCCGCATCCATACTCGGACGCGCGCGCAAGGAGAAGCGAATAACTATTTCGTACGAGAATCCGCGCGATTTC
>DASTHB010000073.1:0-4174 GCA_035718415.1 Minisyncoccota bacterium
CTCAGGAGAAATGGGCCTCGCTCAAGATAGGCGAGATCGACCTCGAAACCGCAACAGACCCGTACTATCTCCTCGTCGAATTCCCGTACCCCTCGGGCGACCTGCACATCGGTCATTGGTACGCGTTCGCGCTCACCGACATGTACGCTCGAATGCTGCGTCAGCGCGGAAAGGATGTCCTGTTCCCGATAGGCTTCGATGCATTCGGCTTGCCCGCCGAGAATGCGGCGATAAAGCACGGCGTCGACCCGAAGGAATGGACCATGGCGAACATCGAGCGCATGCGCAGGCAGCTCATGAGCATGGGGTCGTCTTTCGATTGGTCGAAAGAGGTCATTGCCTGCGACCCTTCCTACTATCAGTGGACGCAGTGGCTCTTCACGAAGCTCTTCGAGCACGGCCTTGCCGTGCGCAAGACCGCGCCGGTGAAGTGGTGCCCGAAGGACCAGACCGTGCTCGCGAACGAGCAGATCATCGACGGCAAATGCGAGCGTGACGGTACTCCGGTCGAGGAGCGCATTCTCACACAGTGGTTCCTCAAGATCACGGACTATGCGGAACGTCTCCTCGAAGGGCTCAATACGCTGCCGTGGCGCGAGGAGATAAAGGAAGCGCAGCGCGCTTGGATCGGAAAGTCAGAGGGAGCGTTCCTGTATTTCGCCATTCCGGGTACCGAGGCGAAGATCAAGGTGTTCACGACTCGGCCCGACACCGTCTTCGGCGCAACCTACGTCGTGCTTGCGCCCGAACATGCGCTCGTCGGCGTCCTCGATGTCGAGAACCGCGCTGAAGTCGATGCGTACGTGACCGCGACCGGCAGAAAGACCGAGCGCGAACGGAGCGAGAACAAGGAGAAGACGGGCGTACGTTTGAAAGGCGTGACGGCCACGAACCCCGCGACGAACGAGGAGATACCCGTCTTCGTTGCGGACTATGTGCTGAACACGTATGGCACGGGAGCAGTAATGGCCGTACCTGCGCACGATGAACGCGATTTCGAGTTCGCAAAACGGCACAAATTGCCGGTGCGCATCGTGGTCGAGGGAGGCGTCGGACATGATCCCTATACCGGGCCCGGAACGCTCATAGAGTCCGGAACGTGGAGCGGCAGACAGAGCGAAGATGCGAAATGGGAGATGATCGAACACGTGGGAGGCGAGCGCACGACAAACTATCGGCTCCGCGACTGGCTCGTCAGCCGCCAACGGTACTGGGGTTGTCCCATACCGATCGTCTATGACCCGGAAGGGAGGCCGCACCCCATCCCCGCTGAACACCTGCCGTGGCTGCTTCCGACCGATGTCGATTTCAAGCCGTCGGGAGAGGCCCCGCTCGCGTCGTCGAAGGAGCTGAAAGAACGCGTGACGCGCATCTTCGGCGAAGGATGGACCCCCGAGTACGATACGCTCGATACGTTCGTCGATTCTTCGTGGTATTTCACGCGCTATCTCGACCCGAAGGATGCGAACCAGTTCTCCGATCAGACGCTCATGAAGAAATGGCTTCCGGTCAACCGATACTCCGGCGGCAGCGAGCACACGACGATGCATCTTCTCTACGCACGCTTCTTTATGAAAGCGCTCTACGATCTCGCCCTCGTGCCGGTCGAAGAGCCGTTTGAAGAACGATTCAACCGCGGGCTCATCATGGGGACCGACGGGCAGAAAATGAGCAAGTCGAAGGGCAACGTCCTCAATCCCGACGAGTTCGTCGCGAAGTTCGGCGCGGATGCCGTCCGCGTCTACCTCGCCTTCATCGGCCCGTACAACGAACCGGGCAGCTATCCTTGGAACCTCGATGGGGTCGCGTCGATGCGGAAGTTCCTCGAGCGCGTTGCGAGGATGGCGGAGAACGCGACCGCGGATGGATCTGACGTCGCTACGGCGCAGACGGCGGCGAAGGTCGCCGAGGACGGGGACCGATTCAAGTTCAACACGGGAGTCGCCGCGCTCATGACCCTGTTGAATTCATTCGAGGAGCACGAGCATGTATCGATTCGATCCGCCCGGGCATTCATCACGATGCTCGCGCCATTCGCCCCGCATCTCGCGGAGCACCTCTGGGAGAAATTGGGCGGCGAGGGAAGCGTCCACCGAACCTCCTGGCCCGAATCGACGGTCGAACAGGCCGAGCTCGTCGAAGTCGTGGTCCAAGTGAACGGGAAGCGCCGGGGCTCGCTCATGCTGTCGCCCGCCGCAGCCGAATCCGAAGCGCTTCTTGCCGCCAAGTCCATCGCGTCGATAGCGTCCGCCCTTGACGGGACGGAGCCCCGCCGGACGGTCTACGTCCCGGGCCGCATCATCAATCTGGTCATCTAAAGCCCTCCTGTTGACGTTTCTCGAACCACTTGCTATAAATTACACCACATGGCGAAATCCAAGGCGACAAAAGGAGCGAAGACCGGTATCCGTTCCGCTTCTTTTTCTTTTGATAGCGCGACCCTTACGAAGAAGCTCCTTGCCGCTGCTCCCGAGCGCGCGCGGGAGGTGCTCATCCGCCGTTTCGGTCTCGGCGCATCGTCGGAAACGGAGACGCTCGAGTCCATCGGCGACCGTTCCGGCATCACCCGCGAACGCGTGCGCCAGATAGAGGCCGCCGGTCTCGAGGCCATCCGCGGCAGCAAGGCGTTCAAGGACGCCGCCTCTGCCTTCGCGGAGATTGCGGAATATATCCGCACGCTCGGCGCCGTCGTTCCCGAGGACCACCTCCTCATGGCGCTCGGCAAGGATGAAAAGACCCGCAATCGCTTCCGCTTCTTCCTCGTGCTCGATTCGTCGTTCTTCCGCGAGCGTGAGACCAATGATTTCGTCGCCCGCTGGCACATCGACCATGCGACCGCGAAGCGCATCCATGATGCGCTGACGAACCTCTACGGCTCGCTCTCGGATGACGGCGTCGTTCCGGAAGGCGAGCTCATCGACCGCTTCCTCGAGGAGCTCAAGGAAGTGAACGATGCCTACAAGAACGAGGAAGTGCTGAAGCGCTGGCTCTCCCTCTCGAAGCACATCGGCAGCAATCCGCTCGCCGAATGGGGCAAGACCTCGGCGCCGGCGATCCGCATCAAGGGCATCCGGGATTACGCGTACCTGGCGGTGAAGCGCCACGGCGAACCGATGCACTTCTCCGATGTCGCAAAGACCATCGGCGAGCTCTTCTCGAAGAAGGCGCACGTCGCGACGACCCACAACGAGCTCATCAAGGACCCGCGCTTCGTCCTCGTCGGCCGCGGTCTCTATGCGCTTACCGAATGGGGCTACAAGCCGGGAGTCGTTCGCGACGTCATCCGCACCGCGCTCGCTGAACAGGGTCCCATGAAGAAGGACGAGATAATCAAGCACGTGAAGCGGGCCCGTTTCGTGAAGGACAACACTATACTCGTGAATTTGAACGACCCGCGCTATTTCAAGCGCCTCAAGGACGGCCGATACGCCGCCATCTAAATACACAAGATAAACCGGCCGCGAGGCCGGTTCTTGTTATACCCCGTGAGATAACGCCGCTCACCCATCCGCGTCTCTACAACGGCAATAACGAAATTTCCACGCCACGGAATCGGTCGTGGTATCTCATGGGGTATACTCATAGGCAATGCTCCCGTTTCTCCACGAGCTTGAGGAGTTCCTCGAATATCTGCGGGGTACGTTCAGCTTCGAGCTCAAGCACTGGCCGCTCTTTGTCGGCGGGGCGCTGCTCGCCTTCGTCGCGTTCCTCTTTTTCCCGTACGAGGTGCTGAGCGCGCTGTCCATCGCGCTCTACCTAGCGCCAGTATGGCTCCCGATTCTCATCGTGAGCGGCGCGTGGCATCTTTGGATCATACTTCGGCGCTCCGAATACATCGCGTCACGGTCGTGGAATCTCCTCGAGATAAAACTTCCGCGAAATCTGGTGAAGACCCCGCTTGCGATGGAGACGGTTCTCTCGAACATCCACTACAAGAAAGGCGAGAGCAACTGGTATCAGCTCTACTGGCTCGGCCAGGTGCGTCCGTGGTGGTCCTTGGAGATCGCCTCGTTCGGCGGGGAGATACATTTCTTCATCTGGACGCGTTCTGACTTCAAGAAGCTCGTCGAGAACGCCTTCTACGCGCAATATCCGGGCGTCCAGCTGACCGAAGCGGTCGACTATACGCGGACGATAAGCGCGAAGCCGGGAGAGTGGGAGATATGGGGCTGCG
>DASTHB010000074.1:0-2767 GCA_035718415.1 Minisyncoccota bacterium
CCATCACGACGATAAACAATCAGACGGCGAGCATCACGAACGGCTCCTTGGCGGGTCGGCTCGATCAGTACCAAAAGGGTTGGAACAAGATCAAGGCTGCGGTCGACACGGCATCATCCACGCTGAACACCATCATTTCGACCTGCTCGCAGCAAACAGGTTCTGCGCAGGCCGGCGCGGCTATCATGTCCGCCCAGACGGCGCTCTCGAGCGTCGTCGCGCCTGCATATAGCGAGGTGCTCGCGGCGGACGCGGTCATCGCACAAGCGCAAAGCCTGATGAATTCCGCCGCGACAGACTCGACGACGCGGCCTACGTTCGATGATATGACCTATGCGGTTCAACAGTCCGCTGCAACGGGGAATGCGCGCGCGAATCCGGACGGCTCTCTCAACGTGTACGGAGGCACGATGCTCGATCGGATGAATCTTGTCTCGGCGAACGCGGCTCAGCTCCAAGCGGCGTGCTATCCGAACGCGAACGTGCCGAGTGGAGGATAAATCATATGCGACGCACCCTCTTCTTCGCGCTCCTCATTCTCTCGGCACTCGCCGGAGGAACGTTCTTCGGTCATATCGCGGATGCGCAGTCGGCGGGTTGCACGTCCGCTAATGTAGGAACGAAATGCAACGTCGGCCAACCCGATGAAGGGTTCTGCATGGTCGGAGGAGACGGCAGCGCATATTGTCAGGCAAATGCCCTTCAGACTCCTGCCGACTCAGTCCAAGCGAGCAATTCCGCTGTGCAGAACTCTCAAGGGAACGCGCCGACGACGCCGAATCTCCCCGGAGACCAGAGCAAGATATTGGCGAACGTCATGAGCTGGATAGCGGCGATGTTCGCTTATCTCGTGGCGATGGCGATGATTGCGCTCAACTACGCGATGTACTACACGGTCATTAAAATGGGCTCGTACATCCATGACCTTTCGGCGGTCGGCGTGACGTGGCGTATCCTTCGCGACGTGGGCAACATCATGCTCATCTTCGGCTTCCTCGCGTCCGGCATCATGGTCATGTTCGACAGCAATCAATACGGGTTCGGTTCGAAGCTCCTGCCGAAATTGCTCATCGCGGCGATTTTCATAAACTTTTCGCTCTTTTTTGCCGAAGCCATCGTCGACACGGGCAATCTGTTTGCGACCCAGATCTACACGCAGATAAATGGAGGAAAGATGCCGACGCTTGAAACAGCGAAAAGCGGTATTGCGGAGAAGATAATGGAACGCGTCGGCATACTTCAGCTGTATAACAACGTGCGCAATGACCAGCTCACGCTCATCGGCGGTGCCCCGATCTTCGTCGGGTTCATGAGCATCATATTGTTCATCGTCATCTCCTTCGTGATGTTCTCGCTCGCATTCATTCTCGTCGCGCGATTCGTCGTACTTCTCCTCTTATTAATAGTCGCTCCCGTGGGCTTCGCGGGTTGGGCCATACCGAGCCTTAACGGCATCTCGAAGAAGTGGTGGAGCACGCTCGTGGGCCAGACGATGACCGCTCCGGTGCTCCTCCTCCTGCTTTACGTGGCTGTGTCGGTGATAACTGACCCAAAGTTCCTCGGTTTCGGAGGGGACGCCGATTGGCTCGGTCTTACCAAGGGCACGCTCAACATGAGCGGGTATGCGTCAACGCTCCTCGCCTTCCTCGTGGCGATGGGGCTCCTGCTGGTCGTGCTGACCGTCGCGAAAAGCATGTCCGCGTTGGGCGCGGGATTGGCGACAAAGACAACTGGTTCCCTTATGTTCGGCACCACAGCGTGGCTCGGCCGCCGTACGGGCGGCGCGCTTGCCATGAAGGGCGCTAACGCGCTCCGCAAAACTAAATTCGCTCGCGTACCTCTCGTCGGGACCCGCGCGGTGAAGGGTCTCGAAAAAATAGGCACCTCGAGCTTCGACGTTCGTGGTTCCACGGGCGCCGCGACCGCGCTCAAGACTTTCAAGATAGAGGCCGGCTCCGCTCAGAAGGGAGGATATAAGGAAGACCTTAAGAAGAGCGTCGAAAGTCGGACGAAGTACGCGGCCGAACTCAAGGGAACGGACTTTAAGGACCTGACCACTCAACAGCAGGCTGCGATACTGGATCGCGAGAAGGAGCTTGCGCGTCTTAAGAAGGAAAAGACCGAGAAAGAAAAGAGCGGCAAATTTACCGCGGAAGACTTCAAGTTTTACACTGACGCGATCGAGCGGGCCGAACACGAGCTCGACCTCGCTCACGCGGATGCAGGCACGGAGCGTGGCAATAAATTCGACTACGCGTCGCGCTTGGCCAATCTCCCGCTCGGATTCAGCAGACTGGCGTCGAATAAAGATGCGGTAAAGAAGATCAAGGAAGACGCGAGAAAGACCAAAGACGATAAGGACATTGAAGCGCTCAAGAAAGCCCTGAAGAAGGTTGGCGGCGAAGAGGAGGAGAAGAAGCCAGAGACGCCTAAGCCAGAAGGCGGCGGAGCCGCTTCTGGCACGGGAGGACCGGCCCACTAATCGACACGATCATGGAACCGACGCTCGAAGAAAGTTTGAAACAAGTCCTCGGAACGCTTCCGCCCGTACTACGGAAGTACGTGCTTGAAGAGAGGTATACGCCTGTCGCTCGCGAATTGATGGGGCGGTATCATCTCCGCGTCGATCAGGGCGGGGTTCTGGAGCGGGAGATGCTGCTCCTCCTCATCGGCGTGGACACTCCCGATGAGTTCGTCGCCTCGCTTGCATCAGACGCCGGACTCGATGAGGCGACGATTGACGGCATCACTCGGGATGTGAACGAAA
>DASTHB010000075.1:0-7765 GCA_035718415.1 Minisyncoccota bacterium
TTCGGGCTCATCGTGCTCGCGTTCTTCGCCGCCGCATTCCTTATCGCGGTCCTCTACCATCTCATACCCATAACGCCGATCTACCACTTCACACCGGCGATGGACCTCGTCTTCGCGCCCAAGGACCTCTTCTTCTGGTGGTTCATCTCGCCGGCAGTCGCGCTCTTTTTCTTCGCCCGGTAGTGCTATAGTTTCGCCATGACGTTCGCAGAGGAATTACAGGCACGCGGGCTCATCGAACACGCGTCCGCCGAGCCGAAGAAGATATTCGAGAAGCCACGGACCGTCTACCTCGGCATCGATCCGACCGCGGACTCCATGCATGTCGGCCATCTCGTGCCCATTCTCCTTATGAAGCGTCTCGCGGATGCGGGATACAAGCTCGTGTTCCTCGTGGGCGGCGCGACGGGGCAGATAGGGGACCCGAAAGAGAAAGGAGAGCGCGTGCTCCTCGACGCAAAGACGGTCGCGAAGAATACGCGCGCGCTCAAGACGCAGTTGAAGAGCATACTTGGGCGCGCCTCATTCAAGCTCGTCGACAATGCGGATTGGCTCACGAAGGTGAAGCTGCTTCCGTTCCTGCGCGACATCGGCAAGCACTTCACGGTGAACGACCTCGTGAAGCGCGAAATAATCAAAAAGCGGCTCGAGACGCCCGACGAAAGCATTTCGTACACGGAATTCACGTATTCGCTTCTCCAAGGATTCGATTACCTGACGCTCAATCATAAGTACGGGGTGGACCTGCAAATAGGCGCGTCCGACCAGTGGACGAACATCCTTTCGGGCGTCGACCTCATCCGCAAGAAGACGGGAGAGGAAGTCTTCGCGGCGACCGTCCCGCTCGTGACCGACGCATCCGGCAAGAAATTCGGCAAGTCGGAAGGGAACGCCGTCTGGCTCGACCCGAAGAAGACCTCGCCATTCGCGTTCTATCAGTTCTGGATAAATCTGCCTGACGCAAAGATCGAGGAATACTTGAAGTTCTATACGTTTCTGCCCGTGAACGAGATATCCGCCCTCATGGAGCTGCATCGCCGCAATCCGGGCGAACGCCAGGCCCAGGAGACGCTCGCGCGCCTGGTGACGGAGACCGTCCACGGGCCCGCGGCGACTGCGCAGGCCGCTGCGGCTACCGATGCGCTCTTCGGCGGCACCCCATTCTCGGAACTCTCGCGCGAGGCCAAGCAAGTCGCGCTCGCCGAAGCTGCCTCCGTGAGCGTGTCGAGCAAGGAGCTCACTGCGGGATATCTTCTGTCCGAAGCGCTCGTTTCGACAGGCCTCGCCTCGTCAAAGAGCGATGCTCGCCGCCTTATCACTGGGAAGGCCGTGACCCTTTCCGGACAGTCGATCGACGACCCGGAGCAGAAGCTCTACCCGGGAGACCTTTCGGCGGGCTACGCGCTCGTTCGGAAAGGGAAGCAGGGCGTCGCCATCATCGTTTTGAAATAGGCCGTCAAATCGGCTATACTAGGGCCTGATTGCGTCGGTGGTAGAGTGGTCAATTACAACAGGCTGTAAACCTGTCGGGCATCGCCCTACGTTGGTTCGAATCCAACCCGGCGCACATCGAGAAAAGAGCCGCTTGAGCGGCTCTTTTCCTTGGCGCTCAGGCGTAGGAATCTTCATCTAAACTGCAATCTGCGCATTCAATACTAAGGCGTGACCGACTTCCTCGAGATGCACGTCTTCTTCGCAGTGACGACCGCTATCGTCGTGATTCTCGGGGCCCTGATAGGCCTCGTGCTCTGGCGTATCCAACGGATCCTGAAGATAACGGAACGCATCGTGCAGGTCGCCGCAATGGAAAGCGAGCTCATTCGGCACGATATTGCGGACCTGCGCCGCGACCTGCGCGAAGGGAAGGGACGTTTGAAAGCGCTCGCGGGGTTCGTGAAGAGGATCAGCATTCGGCATAAGCGGAAAGATTAACCAACCTTCATATGAAAAAAAGCACGAAGAGATCTGCTGCGGTCGCCGCAGGCGTCGCGGCGGCAGGCGCCATCGCAGCCGCGGGATACTACTTTTATGGACATAAGAACGCGAAGCGCCATCGCGAAGCCGCCAAGAAATGGGTCAAAGACTTCAAGAGCGATGTGCTTCGCGAGGCGCGCAAGCTCGAGAACGTCACGTCGCGCGACATCGACGCCATCGTCGATAACGTCAGCAAGACCTACCAGGGGATGAAAAACGTGGACGTCGCCGCGCTCGCTGAGGTGGCGAGCGAGCTGAAGCGGAACTGGCAGCTCATACAAGGTGAGCTGAACAAGGTCAAGCGGCGTCGTCCGGTACGCAAGGCCGCAAAGAAGGCTAAGCGCGCCGTGAGCCGCACAGCAAAATAGAAGACCGAGCACGTCCCGGCGTCGCCCGGTTCGCGTCCTCTCACCGTTGTGATACCGTACACGAAGATCACGGTAAGGAGACGGCCATGAGGATCGTATTGCTCGCGGCGGTGCTCTCAGCAATGTCGGTCGCCGCAGAACCGCTCGCAACTTCAGAACTGAACTCAGCCGAGGTGCGGGTCTCGCGTCTGGAAGTGCTTAGGCCGGCTCGCGTCCTGAAGGAGAGCTACCTTTTCACAAGTTCCGGCAAAGCGAGCTCCATCCGGCAGAAGCTGCGTCGCGGCACGCGCGTCTATGTGACCGGCGCGGAGAGCGACGGACGGAGCGAGGTCTGGGTCGAAGGCATCGGCAACGGCTGGATGCAGAGTTCAGCCATCGAGGTCATCGAGCCGGCGCAGTAAGTGAACGGCCCGCACAGCGTGCGGGCCGCGTTTTTTGGTCTACCTTGTGAGATACCCGCATGTGGTGCCTGAATGCCCTGCAAAACGCTATCTCGCGGGGTATACTCGAAACATATGGCAGAATCGAAACCTATTCTCGTCTCCGGCGTGAAGCCGACCGGCGATCTGCATATCGGAAACTACTTCGGCGCGATGAAGCAGTTCGTGGACCTCACGCGTTCGGGCAAGTATGAGACGTTCATATTCGTTGCCGACTACCATGCGCTCAATACCATGCAGGACGCAGAAGAAATGCGGCGCCGCACGAAGGAACTTGTCACCGCCTATATCGCTATCGGCCTCGATCCAGAGCACGTGACCTTCTTTAAGCAGTCTGACGTGCCGGCCCATACGGAGCTCGCGTGGATTTTCGACACCATCACGACGATGCCGTATCTCATGCGGGCGCACGCCTTCAAGGACGCCGAGGCGAAGAACAAGGAGATCAACGTCGGCACGTTCAATTATCCGATGCTCATGGCTGCCGACATCCTCCTTTACGACGCCGCGCTCGTCCCGGTCGGGCAGGACCAGAAACAGCACATCGAATTCGCGCGCGACACTGCCGAGAAATTCAACCGCACCTTCAAGACGAACCTCTTCAAACAGCCGGAAGCCTATATCATGCCGAACGTCGCCATCGTCCCGGGCACCGACGGCCGCAAGATGAGCAAGAGCTACGGGAACGTCATTCCTCTCTTCGCATCGCACGAGGAGCTCTCGCGCCGCGTCATGGGCATCGTGACCGACAGCAAGCAGGGAGCCATCGAATTCCCGGCTTCGCCGCATGTGCTTTCTTTCTCGGGCGCGCCAATGAACGTGCTCAATATCCATAAGCTCGTGAAAAGCGAAGCCGACCTGGCTCCTCTGTACGAGGAGTATCGCGGCAACTACAAGCGCCTCAAGGAGGTCCTCATCGACGATCTCGAACGGTTCATCGCTCCGCTCCGCGCCACGTACGAAAGGCTCATGCAAGACCCGTCCGTTGTCGAGCGCGTTTTGAATCAGGGCGGCCAGAAAGCGCGCGAGATAAGCGAGGCGAAAATGACCGAAGTTCGTAAAGCGATAGGGGTTGCCTAATGACTGGGGTGGACTATAGTGTCCGCCAGCCGCGCTCCAATATGTTCTCGAGGCTCCCGTACCGGAGGTGGTACGCGAACACGCCGCCGGCAACCGCACCGGCAGCGCGGGGGAAACCCAATCCAGTTGTTGCGAGAGCCGACCCTGTAGCACGGTCTATCCGTGGGACATGCTTGAAGGCCGAGACGCGAGTCTCGGCCGTTCTTTTTACGCCTTCATGAAATGTGGTATGGTAAGCGCATTATGGAACGGACGCTTATCGGGGAGCTCGGACGTAGTGCGGGGAAGTCGGTTACGGTCGCCGGATGGGTCGATGTGCGGCGGGACCACGGCAAGATAGTCTTCCTCGATATCCGCGACCGTACGGGAAAGATCCAGACGGTCTGCCTCTCGAACCATGCCGGCGTCGTCGAGACGGCGCAGACGCTGCGGCCTGAGTCGGTCGTCGAGGTATCGGGAATGCTCCATGAACGACCGGAAAAGATGCGCGTCGATGGTCCGAACGGCACTATCGAGCTCGAAGCAACGCACATAACCGTCCTTTCCCTCGCGCAGGAGCTGCCGTTCGAGAAGGACACGGAAGTGAACCTCGACACGCTGTTCGATTACCGTCCGCTCACGCTGAGAAGCGAGCGCAGCCGCATTATTTTCGCGGTCCAGGCGACCATCGTCGATGCATACCGCGCATCGCTCATACGTCAGGGGTTCACTGAATTCCAGTCTCCCGCCCTCGTGGGAGGGGATGCGGAGGGGGGCGCCGCGGTATTCAAGGTCGACTATTTCAATGATCGCACCGCGTTCCTTGCCACCTCGCCTCAACTCTACAAGCAGATCATGGTCGGCGCGATGGAGCGCGCATTCACCGTCGCCAAGATCTTCCGCGCGGAGAAGAGCGCGACCACCCGCCATCTTTCCGAAGCGACGTGCGTGGATTTCGAGATGGGCTTCGTACGGAGCGAGCGCGATGTGATGTCGGTGCTCGAGACCGCCATCCGCGACGTCGTGGCAGCCGTCGAGAAGAAGCACGGGGACGATTTCAAGAAGCTCGGCGTCGAACTCCCGAAGGTAGGCGAGGCATTCCCGATACTCACATTGCGCGAAGCGCATGAGACCCTCGGCGTCGAACCGGCCGACGACATGGAACCCGAGCACGAACGCAATATCTGCGAATGGGCTCGCAAGGAGAAAGGCTCGGACTTCGTGTTCATCACGCGGTTCCCGACGAAAGCTCGCGCGTTCTATACGATGGCCGAGGACAAGACCCTGAGCCGCGGCTTCGACCTTCTTTTCAAAGGACTCGAGATCAACAGCGGCGCGCAGCGGATTCATGATTATGACGAGCTCGTCGCCCGCATCCGCGAACGCGGACTCGACCCCGACAAATTCAGCTTCTATCTCCAAGCGTTCAAGTACGGCATCCCGCCGCACGGCGGATGCTCGACGGGTATCGAACGCTTTACGGCGCGGATGCTCGATGTCGCGAACGTGAAGGAAGCGACGGCATTTCCGCGCGATATGAACCGCATCGATCTGCGCCTCGCGGAAGGGGACGAGCACGCCGACTAACCGATGGACGCGCACCGCCCTCGTACCGGGTTTTCCATAAAAACGGATTCGTACGAGGGGCCGTTCGAGCTCTTGCTCGACCTGATCGAGGAACGCAAACTCCTCGTGAACGACCTCGCGCTCACCGCGATCACGGAGGAGTTCATCCAGCATGTGCGGAGCCAAGAGGCGTTCCCGATGGAGGAAGCCGCGAATTTCATACAGGTTGCGGCGACATTGCTCCTCATCAAATCGAAGTCGCTCATTCCTGACCTTGAGCTCACCGACGAAGAAGACGCTGATGTGGAAGATCTGAAGCGACGACTCCTCGCGTACGAGAAGGTGCGCGAAGCGTCGCGAGAGCTCGCCCGTATCTACGGCAAGCGGGTGATGGTTTCGGCAGGGGAGCGACCGGCGGAGCCGATGTTCGCCCCTTCCCGCGATCTTTCCGCGCCAGCCCTCGCCGAGGCGCTTGCGCGTCTTCTTGCCGCGCGGGAGGAAGTCGAAAAGCTGCCGGAGGCGAAGGTGAAGCCGATGGTCACTATCGAGGAGATGATGGACCGGCTCGCGTCGCGCGTGCAGAGCGCCATGACGCTCACGTTCAAGGAGTTCGCAGGAGGCACGAAGGAGAAGGTCGAGGTCATCGTCTCATTCCTCGCGCTTCTCGAGCTCGTGAAGCAGGGTGCCGTTGCCGCCGAACAATACGAGCCGCACGGCGATATACGGATCTCGCATACCGACACGTCGGCCGTCCCGAAATACGGCTGATTATCTGCACACAGGTTCCTTGGCGGCAGAGGGAATAAGCGGCTATAATGGCCCTAATGCTCACGCCGCCGGCCGCTCTCCACGCCCTCTTGTTCGCCGCCGGCGAACCTCTTTCCAAACAGGAAATCGCGAAGTTACTCGATATCAAGCCGGCGGAGGTGAAAACCGCCCTCAAAGCGCTCACGGCTTCCCTCGAAGGAAGCGGGGTGGCGCTCATTGAGACCGAGCATGCGGTGGAGCTGCGCACGGCGCCAGAGGCGGCTCCGCTCGTCAAGAAACTTCGCGAGAGCGAGCTCGCGCGCGACCTGGGAAAGGCGAGCCTCGAGACGCTCGCGGTCATCGCGTATCGGACAGGGAGCTCCCGCAGCGAGATCGATTGGGTGCGCGGGGTAAATTCGTCGGCATCGATCCGAACCCTCCTGCTTCGCGGACTTATCGAAGGAAGCGAGGACCCGAACGACAAGCGCCGCATCCGCTACTCGCTCACGACGGAGGCCTTTGGGCATCTCGGCATTAAAAGCGCGGAAGACCTGCCGCGCGCGGACGAACTCATGGCAATGACCCAGGCAGCCGCCGAACAGGAAGCGGTCGCGGATAGCGAATGATATGAGCAGCAACGAACTTCTTGAGCTCGTACGCAATTCGCGCAACATGCGCGAGACGGGTATCGCGCTTGTCTTGTCGTCGCTCATGCTCGCACTGTTCCTCTTGTTCCCGCTCATGCAGAAGCCGCCCGAACCTGTCGCGACTATCGAAGCGCCTGCGACCACAACGGCAGCCGCTTTCGCGAACGCGACGCTTGTGCAAGCGAAAGCCGTCATCGTCTATGACCTCGCGACGGGAAAGATCTTGTACGAAAAGAACGCGGACACCCAGCTGCCGCTCGCATCGCTGACGAAGCTCCTTACCGTGTACGCCGCGCTTGCTGAGATGTCGCCGTCGACGCCCGTGACCGTGCCTGCTTCGGCGCTGACGGCAGATTACCCCCGGGCGCTGAACGAAGGACAGACGTTCACGCTGGGCGATATCGCTAAGCTGACTCTCACCGCATCGCTGAATGATGGAGCGATCGCCATCGCCGAAGCCACTGCTTCGCGCGAGCAAAAGCCTGCTCCGGAAGCGCTCGCAAGCGCCGCCGCGGCGCTGGGTCTTTCGCAAACCTACGCGCTCAACGGGAGCGGGCTCGATGTGAATTCGGCAGTTTCGGGCGGGTACGGCTCGGCGCGCGATCTCGCGAAGCTCGCCGGAGCTCTCGTCGAGAAAGCTCCGGACATCGCGTATGCGACGACACAAGCGTTCACGAAGGCCGTCTCGTTCGGCGGCACCGTGCTTAATGTGAAGAACACGGATCCGATGGCCATTACGATCCCGCACTTGCTTCTCTCGAAGACCGGCTTTACGGACCTCGCGGGAGGGAACCTCGTCCTCGTCTTCGATAGCGCTATCCGTCATGCGGTCGCTGTCGTCGTGCTCGGCTCAACCAAGGACCAGCGGTTCACGGACGCGGCGCGGCTCGTTGCCGACACCTACGCCTACTTCGCCGGCGTACAGCCGAAAACGATATGATCGCAAGCGACATCATCAAAGTAT
>DASTHB010000076.1:0-4104 GCA_035718415.1 Minisyncoccota bacterium
GGCGTCTACTTCCTGCAGAAATCGGGAACGCCGCAGGAAGCGGCGACCGCCTCCCGGTAGCACTTGCGGCGCGACGTACTGTCGCGCCGCTTTATTTTTGCAATCGAAAATATCACGCGGTATAATCGTCATAAACATATGGCCAAAGACTATTATCAAGTGCTCGGGATAGACCGTAAGGCGAGCAAAGACGATATCAAGAAGGCCTTCCGCAAGCTCGCTCACAAATACCACCCGGACAAGGGCTCGGGCGACGAGGCAAAATTCAAGGAAGTCACCGAGGCATACTCGGTGCTGTCGGACGAGAAACGCCGTCGCGAGTACGACACGTACGGCCAAGCCTTCGCAGGCGCGACCGCAGGAGCGGGCGGCAATCCCTTCGCTGGTTTCGATTTCAGCCAATTCCAGCAGGGATTCGGCGTCGGTCCCGATTTCGACATCGGAGACATATTCGGTGACATATTTTCTGCGCGCGGAGCGCGCACGCAGACGCCGCGCGGCCGCGATATTTCCATAGATCTCGAGATTCCGTTCCGCGATGCGGCGTTCGGCACGAGCCGGACCGTCCTCCTCGCGAAGATATCGACTTGTGAGCTCTGCCACGGGTCAGGCGCCAAGCCCGGCACGGAGCTCGAGTCTTGCGAGACCTGTAACGGCTCAGGACGCATCCATGAGACCCGTAACTCCATCCTCGGGCAGTTCACGTCGGTGCGCACCTGCGGCATCTGCGGCGGTTCCGGGAAGGTGCCGAAAGAGAAGTGTCCCGAATGCCATGGCGCAGGCGTCCATCGCCGCGAGGAAGAGATACACATCAACATTCCGGCCGGCATCGACAACGGAGAAATGATCCGCTTGCCGCAGAAGGGAGAGGCCGTGAAGGCGGGCATAGCGGGCGACCTCTACGTGAAGATCCATGTGAAGGCGCATCCGATATTCCGCCGCGAGGGCGCGAATCTCGTCATGGTCCTGCCCGTGAAGCTCACCGACGCGCTCCTCGGCACGACGGTCAGCATCGAATCCCTCGAAGGCAAAACGCTCGAAGTGAAGATCCCGCCGATGAAGAAAGCGGAGGAGATGCTTCGCGTCGCGGGAAAGGGCATTCCGGCCGACGGCACGCGCGGCGATCTCATCATACGGCTCGAGGTCGCCATACCTCAGAAACTGTCGCAGAAGGCGAAGAAGGCCGTCGACGCGCTGAAAGAAGAGGGTCTATAATCCGGCCTTATTGCCATGGCTACCGCCACGCACGCGGCTCCGGGCCCGCTGTCTCACGAGGAGCACAAAGGCATCATGGTCGTGATGGGGGCACTCATGCTTACCCTCCTTCTCGCCGCCCTCGACCAGACCATCGTTTCGACCGCGCTTCCGCGCATCGCGAGCGATTTCAACGCGCTCAACGAACTGTCGTGGGTCGTGACCGCGTACCTGTTGTCGAGCGCGGTCTCCACCCCGATGTACGGCAAGCTGTCGGACCTTTACGGCCGAAAGCGCATGCTTTCGATCGCCATCATCGTATTCCTCATCGGCTCGGTGCTCGCGGGAGCATCGCAGAGCATTCTTGAGCTCATCGTGTTCCGTGGCATCCAAGGGCTCGGTGCCGGCGGGCTCATGACCCTCGTCCTCGCGGCCATCGGTGACCTCGTGCCGCCCCGGCATCGCGGACGGTACCAGGGCTATTTTGGCGCCGTATTCGGCATATCGAGCGTCATCGGCCCTTTGCTCGGCGGCCTCTTTTCCGACCAGCTCTCCTGGCGTTGGATCTTCTACATCAATCTGCCGCTCGGATTGCTCGCGCTCGCCGCGCTGTATTTCCGGTTGCCGGCGCATAAGTACCATCGTGAGCACAAGCTCGATTTCGTCGGCGCGGCGATCCTCTCGATAGGCATAGTGTCGCTCCTTCTTGCGGCCATGTGGGGAGGAACGACGTATGCCTGGACATCGCCTGCCATTCTGGGGCTCGGAGCGACCTTCATCGTCGCGACGGCGCTTTTCATATGGCAGGAATCCCGCGTTTCGGAAGCGCTCATACCGCTCGTGCTTTTCAAGAATCCCGTCTTCCGTGTCTCGTCGCTCCTTGCGCTCATATCGGGCGTCGCCATGTTCGCCGCGATCATCTATCTCCCCGAATACCAACAGGTCGTGCGGGGTTACTCCGCGACGAAGTCGGGCCTCCTCATGCTGCCGCTCGTGCTCGGCATCCTCATCGCTTCCATCACTTCCGGCCGTACCATTTCGCGCACGGGTCGGTACCGAATGTGGCCCATCATGGGTTTCGCCATCGTCACGTACGGCATCTGGCTTCTGTCGCACATCGGCGTCAACACTTCGCAATGGACGATATCTGCCTGGATGTTCATCACCGGATTCGGCGTCGGCTGCTCGATGCAGGTGATGACGCTCGCGGTGCAGAACGCCGTGCATCCGAAGGACATCGGGACCGCCACCTCTACCGTGACGTTCTTCCGCTCGATAGGGAGCACCATAGGCACCGCCATCCTGGGCGCAGTCCTCATCGCGCGTTTCAAGACGCATCTCACGACGCTCATGCCAGGAGCAGTCGATATTCCCGCGGCATCGGGCCAGAACCTTTCGCTCATCCATACGCTTCCGCCCGCCATCGCGGGGAACGTCTTGCAGGCATTCTCGTCGGCCTTTGACGATGTATTCCTTACGACGGTCCCGTTCGCCATCATCGCCTTCATCATCGCGTTCTTCCTCAAGGAGATGCCGCTTCGGCACGATTCGAAGGACTTCGCGGAAGGCGAAGCTCTCGGGCTCTGAACAGCGGCGTCTCGACAATGCGGGCGCGGGAGACTATGCTCACCGCAGATTGTTAACCGCCCCGGGGAGGGAACATGGGTAAGGTCTTTACATGGGACGAGCTCCGTCTGGGGCGCATTCCAGCATTAGAGAACTTCAAGAAGGTCCAAGCGATGATCCGCGCCACTATCCTGGACACTCCGGCGATAGTAAGCGCGCTTCTTTTCGGTTCGGTCGTTCGCGGCGACTACACCATCCGCAGCGACGTCGATTGCGTGGTGCTGTACCGGCACGGCAGCCAGGAAGCCGCGCTTGCGGCGACGAACGAGATCGCCTTTGCCGCGCAGGAATTGCACGTTCCGCTCAATTTCGTTCCGTGCGACACCATCTTGGCGAGGACGCGATTGCACCACCTCGGTACGGCCTTCCGCCAGCATTTGAGGAGCTCCATCGACGCCGGCGGTCTCATCAAGGGCGATCTCATGAAAAGCCTTGTCGCGACCGTGTCACAGCGTCATGAGATCGAGTCGTACCTCAAGATGAAGGCGTATTCCATCCAGGAGTCGATGATGCAGACGTCGGCGATGAGCGACGAACGGATGGCCGCCTTCCTCAAGAAGGCGCTCGAAGCGCCGGTGCATGTGGCACGCAAGATGCTCATGTACAACGACGTGCTCGACGGCGACTCGGTCCAGGACGTCCAGGAAAGGTTCCGCGAGGTGATGTCGCCAAGCCTGGCAGATCGGCTCGACAAGCTCATCGAGCTCGACCGGTGGTATAGCGCGGCTCTCGAGAGCCAGATGCATTGCCCCAGCCGAGAGCACTACGACCTTACGATCGAGCACCTGGAGGAGGCGACGCCGGAGGTTCTCGACTTCCTGCGGTTCAATATCCTGCTCCTTTCGAAAGCCCGCCAGTAGCGGGCTTTTTCTTTGCACAGCGACCATTTGGGGCAGGGGAGGCTTTAGCGGTACACTGGCCTCATGGTTCCTACCACCACGACGCAGGCGCTCGCTCAGGTGAACGCACTCGCTTCGAGCACCACCCATTCCGCATGGAACTTCGCGAGCGATTTCCTCATCATCCTGGTCCTCGTCGGCTTCTTCTTCATATTCGCGTGGTACGTGGGCCGCGGGCCCTTGGTCGCGATACTTCTTTCGTACTACGGCGCCTACGCCATCTACACTGCCTTCCCGTACGAGAACCTGCTTCCCTCGGCGCCCCCCATCACGGCATTCCTCGCGCACGCCGGCCTTTTCGCCGCCATCGGATTCCTGTTCTACGTCATCATGCGGCGCGTCGTCGTCTCGGACTTCCTCTATGTCGGCAATTTCGGGCTCATCG
>DASTHB010000077.1:0-5330 GCA_035718415.1 Minisyncoccota bacterium
GCTCAATATCGCCGCAGACTTGGGCGCGATGTCCGCGGCGACGCGTCTCGTCTTGCCGCAAGCGGGATTCGAGCTTCTCGTCGTGCTGTTCGCGGTGGTGAGCCTCGGCCTCCAGATATTCACGACGTACGCCCGATACGCTAAGTACCTCAAATATCTCACGGTCGCCCTCTTGTCGTACGTCATCGTCGCGTTCGCCGTCGGTCTCGATTGGGCTGACGTGTTCTATCACACGTTCGTCCCGTCGCTCACGTTCTCGAAGGACCAGATATTCCTCATCGCGGGCATACTCGGGACGACCATCTCGCCGTACCTTTTCTTCTGGCAGACTTCGCAGGAAGTCGAGGAGCAGATATTGAAAGGGGAAGTCACCGTCTCCGCTCGCAAGCATGACGTATCGTCGGATTCTATGCGCCGCATGAGAATCGATGTGTGGAGCGGCATGCTCTTCTCGAACCTCATCACGTTCTTTATCTTCGCGGCCTGCGCGGGGACGCTCTATTCCCACGGCATCACGAACATCGCGACGGCCGATCAAGCTGCGCTCGCTTTGAAGCCGTTCGGCGAAATGGCGTTCTTCCTCTTCGCGATAGGCATCGTCGGCACGGGCCTTCTTGCCGTCCCGGTCCTCGCCGGCTCGACGGCGTATGCGATTTCGGAAAGCTTCGGATGGAAACAAGGGCTCTACCGCAAGCTCAAGGAGGCGTACGCCTTCTACGGCGTCATTATCGTATCTATGCTCCTCGGCATCGGCGCGAACTTCGCGCATCTCGATCCCATTCGCGGGCTCATCTATGCCGCCGTCGCGAACGGCGTGATAGCGCCAGTCGTTCTGTTCTTCGTGGTGAGGCTCTCGAGCAATCGTCGCATCATGGGCGAGCATGCGAACGGCAGATTCACGGCTGCTATCGGCTGGGTCACCATAGTCGTCATGGCCGCGTCCGGCATCGCCGCCCTTTGGACCCTGCTCTAACCGTCGGGCGGGGCTATTGACAAGAAATCCGGCTAGCCAGAACCCGCTCTCCAACGAGAGCGGGTTTTCAATTTGCATTTTGCGGGTCGCGATTTTTGTGGTATGTTGAACGCAACGGCACGCGCCGCTTTTATTTTTATGGAGATCAGGAATATCGCTATCATCGCGCACGTCGACCACGGCAAGACCGCGCTTACGGACGCGATATTGAAGCAGACCGGCGCGGCAGCGGAGGGCACGACGATGGACTCGAACGCGCTCGAGCGCGAGCGCGGCATCACCATTTACGCGAAGAACGCGGCGGTCGAATACAAAGGCACGAAGATTAATATCGTCGATACGCCTGGCCACGCGGATTTCGGAAGCGAAGTCGAGCGCGTGCTCCGCTCGATCGACTCCGTCCTGCTCATCGTCGACGCGCAGGAAGGTCCCATGCCGCAGACGCGGTTCGTCCTCAAGAAGTCGCTCGAGCTCGGCCTCAAGCCGCTCGTCATCATCAACAAGATAGACAAGCCGGCGGCCGACCCGCATCGCACGGAGGAGCAGGTGCTCGAGCTTTTCCTCGAGCTCGGTGCATCGGATGAACAGGCGAATTTCCCGGTCATGTACTCGATCGGCCGTGAAGGCATCGCTATCAAGAACCTGGCCGATGAGAAGAAGGACCTTACGCCTCTCCTCGATCTCATCCTCGAGAAAGTGCCGGCTGCGAACGCGAGCGCTTCGGCGGACGCGGCCCTTGCGCTCCAGCCGTTCAATCTCGCATACGATAATTTCCTCGGCCGTATGGCCGTGGGCCGCATTTACGAAGGCACCGTGCGCCCGAACCAGAACGTGTTCGTGAAGAAGCCTTCGGGCGAAACGCGAAGCGAACGCACGACGAAGCTTTTCACGTTCAAGGGGCTCGAACGCGTCGAGACGGCGGAGGCGTCCGCTGGCGACATCGTGCTCGTCGCAGGGCTGCCCGACATCTACATAGGCGAGACGGTCACGACCGATGAGGCACGCGCGCCGTTGCCGGCCATCGCGGTCGATGAGCCGACCATTGCGCTCGACTTCCTCGTGAATAATTCGCCGTTCGCAGGACGGGAAGGGAAGTACGTGACCACGCGGCAGCTTCGCGACCGGCTCGAAAAAGAGCTCGAAGTGAACGTCGGCCTGCGCGTCGATTTCGGCGCCGGTGATTCCTTCCACGTCTCCGGCCGCGGCGAGCTCCATATCGCGGTCCTCCTCGAGAACATGCGGCGCGAGGGATACGAACTTCAGGTATCCCAGCCACAGGTCATCACGCATGAAGAGAACGGCGTGAAGAAGGAACCGTTCGAGGAAGTCATCATCGATACGCCCTCGGAGTTCCAGGGTGCGATCATTGAGAAGCTCGGCCAGCGCGCATTCGTGCTTCAGAACCTCGTACAGCACGGCAACACGGTGCGGCTCACGCTCCATGGGCCGACGCGCGGTCTTCTCGGCTATAAGAACGCGTTCATCGTCGATACGAAAGGCGAGGGCATCATGTCATCGCGCGTCACGGGCTTTGAACCCTACGCGGGTGAGATAAAGAAGCGCCAGGTGGGCAGCATGATATCGATGGCGACCGGCAAGGCGCTCGGTTACTCGCTCGACAACCTCCAGAACCGCGGCCAGCTCTACATCAAGCCGGCGACCGAAGTATACGAAGGCATGGTCATCGGCAACACGGCGAAGGGCGAGGAAATGATCGTGAATCCCACGACGGGGAAGCGGCAGTCGAACGTGCGCGCCTCGGGCACCGACGAAGCCATCGTGCTCGTCCCCCCGTTCGAGATAACGATCGAGCGCGGTCTCGAGATCATGGCCGACGACGAATATCTTGAGATAACGCCCCATTCGACCAGGCTGCGCAAGAAATTTCTTACGGAAACCGATCGCGCAAAGGCGCGCAGGTAAAAAATTGCCGCGACTTTCGTCGCGGCTTTTTCAAATACATACAGGGAGCTGGAAGTATTCGGCGATGGCGTCGTACATCTCTTTTGATATCGCACCTTTCGCATAATACCAGGTGATCATTTCGGAGAGGCGGTAGACGGCATGCACATGTATGCCGCGTTCGTGAAGCGATTCGACTCCGCCGTATTCTCTATCGATGAGCACGACGATGTCCGTCACTTCGAAGCCGGCACGACGGAGGGCGTCGACGGTGGCCCACTTGCTGTTCCCAGCCGTGATGACGTCGTCGACGATGAGAACGCGTGAACCCGTCTGCGGCATGCTGCCATTCAGCGCGCACGGGAGCGTCCGCTCGCCAGCCAAGTAAACAAGGCGCGGAACGCCCGATATCCGAGAAATGACATCGGCGAATGGTTCTCCCGCCGCGTTCGCGCCCACGACCGCGTCGAAACCGACGTATTCGGAATCGAGCATCCCGCGCATGCAGCGACCCGCCCAGTCGACGAGGATCCCGGTCAGCGGTCCCGGATTCGGACTATCCCGCGTAGACAGGTTCAAGCATATGGGTGAAAGCGGGAGCTTCGGATCCGTCTTGTGGCGGTGAAGCATGAACCCGCGTTCGGTTCCGCGCTGAATGCAAAGCGGATGTTGTTCTTCTGCGGTGGCAATCGCGCCAATTGCGCGCAACTCGAGCGCCAAATCGATACGAGATCGATCATAGTTCGGCGAACGCATGGAGTCTCCTTATTAAGAGCAGTTGGGGTCTGCCGGCACTTTACACCACCGGGGTGCGAAATCAAATGAAAGCATTTTCCGAAGTATTGAAAATAGCGCCAAAAATGGCGGCTATTGTTTTTCATGTGGAGGTGCGGGGAATTGGTCAGGCGTTCCAGCCGGGCCGTCGCCCGACTGGCCGCACGACCCTGGCTCGCGGTCGACTCTGCTGAGCCGACAACGCTCCGCCTTTCGACTCTCCCTCGCAAGACAAGCAGTGTCTTGCTCTCCACAAACTGAAAAACCCCTTTCGGGGCTTTTCGTTTTGTGGAGGTGGGGAGAGTCGAACTCCCGTCCGAATCCGTCTATGAAAGCGCTTCTACGACGCATAGTCCGCGTTTGGTTTAAGGCAAGACGCGAGGAACGCGAACGAAACCGTTCCTGCCCGATCCCTTATTTAAGCGCGCGGGCGGGATGCCGCGAGCCGATCCCGTAGATCATTCCGCCCATCCCTCACGCTACGAGCGTCGGAGAGGGAAGGACGTCGCGCTAGGCGAACGGGGTGCGGGGTTAGCCGCGAGCCGTCGCGTAGACGAACGCGATGTCGCCGACCTTACCGAAGTAAGGCGACTTCACCACGCTTGCAACAGAGTTGTTGGCAAGTTTGGATGCCTGCAGTTTATCGAGTGATGACAGGCGTGCACTCACGTCGCGCATCTTTCAAAGATCAGACCGTCAAAGCCGGTCACCCCCAGAAAATAAAGAATAGCAGTTCCGTACTTTCTGCGATTGGCCCGCGTTCTGCACGCTACCGATTCTTGATGACGCGTTCTTGTTCGCGTACCGCTTCGCGCTTCTTCAAATCCTCGCGCTTATCGCTCTTACCCTTGCCGCGCACGATCGCGAGCCGGAGCTTCACCAGATCCCTGCTAGTATACACCTCAAGAGGGACAATTGTCAAGCCCTTTTTCGATTCGGCATCGGCGAGCTGCGCGATCTCGCCTTTTCCGAGGAGCAATCGGCGCGTGCGCTCGGCGTCGTACCCCTTGGCGGTGTTCGACGCTTGGTAGGGAGGAATGGTCATGCCGACGACGAACGCCTCGCCGCCGCGCACCACGACGCGAGCGCCATCAAGCGAGCCGAGCTTGTTCCGAAGCGATTTCACTTCGGTGCCCAAAAGCTCGATACCCGCCCTGAATTCCTCGAGCGGGGCGTACTTGAGCAAGGCTTTTTTGTATTCGACCAGCGTCATACGCGTATCCTACACATGGCTTTCATTATGTCACGGAGCGTACCCCGTGAGATAAGCGCTCCCGATCTAGCCTCACTTTTATTTCACTATCTCAGGGGGTATAGTACTGCACATGGCTGCGCCTTCCCGAAAGCCGAAGACGCCGGAACGACAGAGACGCCAGCCGCCCCGTCGCGGCTTGCGGTCCTTATTCGGCGGCCCCTCCTTCTTCGGAAATCTGATCACGACGGTGCTCATATTCCTGCTCCTCATGAGCGTGTACTCGGTCATAGCGAGCGCCATCCAGCCGTCGAATTCGATACCCGTTTCCGAGGTCGCTGCCGATGTCGCCTCCGGCAAAGTGAAGGCCATCACGGTGAATGGGGATTCGCTCGATCTCACCTACCAGGACGGTACGACGAAAACCTCGCGTAAAGATTCCGCGTCCGGTCTCCCCGAAACGCTGGCCACCTATGGCGTGACCCCTTC
>DASTHB010000078.1:0-3706 GCA_035718415.1 Minisyncoccota bacterium
CAGAACGAATAGATGAACCCGGATAGGGCGACCGGACCGGTCAGAAGTGCGAGCCCGAACGCAAGCGGCGCGTCCGAGAAGCCCATCGCCCTGCCGGCCGAAAGCAGGTGGATGAGAAGCAGGATGCCGCCCACGAGTATCGCGCTCGGCGCTACGACGGCCGCGAAATCCGGATAGGCGACGAGCCCCGTCGCGGCCGACGCGCCGACGAAGACGGAAAGCAGGACCGGCGGCAATATCTGGTGCGCGAAGTCGTAGAGCACGAGCCCGGTCAAGGCCGACAGCGCTATGAGAAAGCCGGGGAGCGCAGGCGACAGTCCGAGGTGAAGATAGACGAGCACAAAGAGAAGGCCAAGCAGCAATTCGGACGCCGGAGATACCGGCGAGAGCCGCGAGCCGCAGCAGCGTGCCCTACCCCGCGAGAAGACGTGCGACAGCACGGGAACGAGCGACGCGACGGAAAGCGTCTTGCCGCACACGTCGCACTTCGAGCGACCTTTCGCGATAGGTTCTCCCGTGTAGAGGCGCGCTGCGACGAGGCCCATGAAGCTCGCCGATGTCGCGCCGAGGAGAAATAACGCGACCCCTATGAGTGATTCCATGGGAGAAGTATAGCGTGGGACGCCCCGTGTTTCCCCACTTGTAGACATAAGAACAGCCCGGCTAACGCCGGGCTGTTCCTTGTAACTGGCGAACGTCAGGCGTCCGCCGTACCAAGCGCGTTTCGCGTTATGGGCAGACGGTTGCTGCGCCGAGCGTTACGGTGCTCGATGACGCATTGCCGGTCGAGTCCACGCACCAATACTTCGTAGGAGTCGACGACAGGTTCGACTGCACAGCGTATGCGGTCGCACTCGGGTTGCAGGTGACTGTGTTGCCGCCGTTGGCATTTTTCGCGGCTGCGAGAGCCTTTGAAATGGTGGGGTCATTGCACATGCCAGTGCCACCGGTGTAAGAATTGCTGTTGTTTCCATAGAAGATCTCGGCCTGGGTCTGGATGGTCGAGAGGTCCGACTGGATGGCAGCATCGTTGCCCTTCGAGCGCGCCGTGCTGAGCGACGCAAGGACGACTGCGGACAGGATGCCGATGATGGCGATAACGACGAGTAATTCGATGAGGGTGAAGCCTCGGGAACGCTTGGTAATCATAATTATTGCTATTTGCTAATGCGCCTATTGTACGACCCCTTATAAGGCCCTTCTAGGCACCCTGTGGATAGCCTCCTGCCGGCCGGAAGCCTTGGGTTCGGCTATATGGCGCCGGCGAGGTTGTAGATAGGCAGGAGGACGGCGGCAAGGAGGATGCCGACGCCAAGGCCGAGCATGACGATCATGAGCGGCTCAATGAGGCCGACGAGGGTATCGACGGCGTTCGTCACTTCGCGGTTGTAGAACTTCGCGAGGGTAGTGAGTATCTTGGCCAGTTCTCCAGTCTCTTCGCCGACCTTCGTCATGGCTACCATGATGCCCGGTATCTCGGAGTGCCGTCCGAGCGCGTCCGATATGGAGAGGCCGCCCTTCACGTCCTCCTGGGCCTGATTGAGGACCAACCGATAGATGGAGTTGTCGACGACCGACGCCGTGACCTCGATGGCTTCGATGACGGCGACGCCCGAGAGGAGCATCGTCGCGAAATTGTCCGCGATGCGGGCGAGGTAGAGCTTCTTATAGAGATCGCCGACATAGGGCACATGGAGCTTCACCTGGTCAAGGACGAGCTTCCCGGACTCGGTCTTCCCCATCTGCCACGTGTAGAGCCCGAGCACGATGAGCCCGATGAGGATGAATATGCCGTATTTGACGAGGAAGGCCGAGAAACCGATGACGATGGCCGTATAAAGAGGCACTGCTTGGCCCGAATCCGTGAGCACGGCGCTTATCTTCGGAATGACCATAGTGAGCATGAGGGCCATGACGGCGAAGAACACGAATACCACGAAAATTGGATAGATGAGGGCGTTCTCTGCCTTCGAGACGATGTCGTACGAGCGGTCGAGATAATCGGCCAAGTAGACGAAAGTGTTCGAAAGCTTTCCGGACTCCTCGCCGGCGCGCACCATGTTCACGTAGAACGGCGAAAAGACCTTCGGATGGCGCGAAAGCGCGGTCGAGATGGGGCTGCCGCCCTGGAGATCATCGCCGATCTCGGAAAGGACGTTCGCGAGGTATTTGTTGTCGACTTCCGCGGCGAGGAGCCGGAAGACGCGGAGCGCGGACACCTGCGCCTCGAAGAGGGTCGCGATCTGCCGTGAAAGGATGACGATGTCCTTGTTCGACACGCGCTTGAAGATGCCGACGTCCATGTCGAAGAGGCCCTTCTTCTCCATCGGGTCTATCGCGGAAATGATGAGGTTGCGGCGCTGGAGCGCCGATATGGCGATATCCTTCGACGGCGCCTCGACGGTGCCGTCCCGCTCGTGGCCGTCCTGATCGATCGCGTGGTATTTGAACAGCATGTTAGAGATATTTCTCGAACGTCTTCCGGTCCATCGAGTACTCGTAGGCGTGCTCGACGGTCACTTCGCCGCGACGCACGAGCTCCGCAAGCGAGCGGTCCATGTCGATCATGCCGTCCTGCGAGGACGTCTGGATGACGGAGCTTATCTCGTGCGTCCGTCCGTCGCGGATGAGCGTGGAGACCGCATTGTTGTTGATGAGGAGCTCGTACGCGGGAATGAGCCCGCCCGAGACGCGCGGCACGAGCCGCTGCGAGAAGATGCCGAGGAGGCTTCCCGCGAGCTGCACACGCACCTGCCCCTGCTGCTCGGCCGGGAACATGTCGATGATGCGGTCGATGGTCTGCGCCGCGTTGTTCGTGTGCAGGGTCGACAGCACGAGGTGTCCGGTCTCGGCCGCGGTCACGGCGGATGAGATGGTCTCGTAATCGCGCATTTCGCCGACCATGAGCACGTCCACGTCCTCGCGGAACGCGGCTTCGAGCGCGGAGTGGAAGTCCGGCACGTCGATGTGCACTTCGCGCTGGTGGATGAGCGATTTCTTCGGCGTGAAGAGGTATTCCACGGGGTCTTCGATGGTCACGACGTGCTCCGAGCGGTTCTCGTTGATGCGGTCTATCATCGTCGCGAGCGTCGTCGACTTTCCCTGCCCCACCGGACCGACGCAGAGGAAGAATCCCTGCTCGCGCTGGGTGAAGACGTCGAGTATCGTCGGCAGGTTGAGCTCCTCGAACGTGCTGATGGCGCGCGGGATGAGGCGCGCGGCGATCGCGACGGAACCTTGCACGCGATAGCCGTTGATGCGGAAGCGGACGTCGGGCTTGTAGGAATACGAGATATCGATGCTCTGCCGGTCGAGGAACGACTGCCAGCGCTCCGCCGGCACGATGCTCTTCAGGAGCGATTCGGTCTCATCCGCGGTGAGCGACTGCGCGCTCGACATGGGGAGGAGCGCTCCGGACACGCGGATGCGCGGCGGTCCGCCGGCAACGATGTGGAGGTCGGAGGCCCCTTCGGAAACGACGGCTTCGAACAGTTCGGCGAGGCGTTTGTCGGTGGTCATGGTCTTGCTCCGTGCTCGATAATGCGAATGGTCTCCGCGTAGACTTCGGAAGGAATGGCGGACGCCTTGATGATGTAGCCGTCGGCGTGGAGCGCCTTCGCCTTCTCGATGTCCGAGTCCTGTCCTTGGTTCGAAAGCACGATGAGCTTCGCGCCCGGGACGAGCTTATCCTTGCGGATCGCCTCCA
>DASTHB010000079.1:0-6267 GCA_035718415.1 Minisyncoccota bacterium
GAGGCGAGCGCAGGGAGGAAGCCCGAAGGGCTTACCATTGAGCTATCCCGGAAGATAGCCGCATTCTAACCCAAATTTCATTGGGTGCAATGCTAGAATGCCGCGCATGGAGCCATTTGCCGTCACAAGCCCTGCATTCGAGCCCGGAGCGCTCATTCCAGAAAAATATACCTGCGACGGCGAACAAGTATCGCCGCCGCTCCGTTTCGCGGGCATACCGGGCGGGACGCAGTCACTCGCGCTCATCATGGACGATCCCGACATACCTGCTGCGGTCAAGGAAGAACGGAATATCGATGTATTCGACCATTGGGTCGTTTTCAACATTTCTCCCGACACGACGGACGTGACCGAAGGAGAGCAGTTCGGCACGCTCGGCCTGAATGGAGCTCAATCGCCGGCGTATATTGGCCCCTGTCCGCCGCCGCAGTTCGAGCCGAAGGAGCATCGTTACATCTTCACCCTCTACGCGCTCAAGGATCTCGTATCCTTCGCGACCGTCCCGACGAAGAAGGAGGTGCTCGAAGCGCTCGAGCCCCTCATGATAGCGAAAGCCGAGCTCATCGGACGTTACGCGCGGAAGTGATACCATCGAGGGTATGCTTACCCTCTATATAAAGGATGGCTGTCCGTATTGCATCAGAGTGCTCGGCTCGCTCAAGAACATAGGCGTCGCGTTCGAGACGAAGAACATCGCCGATGACGCGGTCGCGGGCGAGCTCGTGAAGCGCGGAGGCAAGCGGCAGGTGCCGTATCTCGTCGACCCCGAGCGCAACGTGGAAATGTACGAATCGGAGGACATCGTGAAGTACCTCGAGGACCATTACGAAGAGACGGCAAAATGACGTACGTCAAAGTGTTCGTCACGCCGGGCGCGAAAAAAGAGACCGTCGAACAGAAAGGGGAGACGCTCGCCATTTCGGTCAGAGAGCCCGCCGAACGGAATCTGGCGAACGTAAGGGTCCGGGAGCTCGTGGCGGCCCATCTCGGCGTCCCGCTCGCGAAGGTCCGCATCCTGACCGGCCATCGGTCCCGAGGTAAAATGATAAGTGTTAATATCTAGCGAGCGTGGAGGCAACGTAGTTTATCAGCTGATATTTTCCGCATATGCAAATCACCATGAAAGCGATGAAGTACCAGCTCTCTCCGGAGACGGAGGCAGTGATAGAAGAAAAGTTAGCGGCACCGCTGAGGCTCCTCGGCGACAAGGCAGATACGGCGCTCCTCGAGATTGAGATAGAAGAGGCGCCGCCGGAGGGGCGCTCGTCCGAGCCGGTGCACCTCGTCGCGCGCCTCGCTATAGAAGGTAATCACGAAGTATTCAAAGCGGAAGCCGTGAAGCCGACTCCGGAAATAGCCGCGGACCGCGTGCGGAGCGAACTCGAACAGGAGATACGGAAATCGCGCGGGCGCACTCGCCGGCTCATCCGCCGCGGAGCCACGCGGATCAAGGACATGCTCCGCTTCGGCCGCTAGCGATAATCCCGCTCCGATCTCCCCTCGGGAATGACCCGTAGGACGGTGAAGATGCCGTTTTTATACGACGCGTGCGTAATTTTCATGCGCTTACCATCCTCAAAAAAATAGGTGCCGATAGAGTCGGCGTACGCCCGGTATTTATTCCAATTATCCTTCCCGCCACCGGTCAGCTCGAGAAGCCCGTCTTCCTTCTTTATCTTGTATGCCCGCGTTGCGAGCGACGGATCCTGCGGGACGGCGGCGATAGAATCCGAAAGATAGAGCGGCAGTATTTCGACGAGGAGCTCGGCACCAAGGCGGATGAGGCGCGGCCGCAGCTCGCGTGCCGTTTCCGCCTCCCCGATGGTCACCGACTTCTGCGCGACGATGTCGCCCGCATCCATCTCCTTGACCATCTTCTGGACGGTCACGCCGGTTTCGGCGTCGCCTCTTAGAAGCGCGGTCTCAAGAGGCGTAGCGCCGCGGTATTTCGGAAGAAGGGAATAGTGAACGTTCAGCACTCCTTTCGGGAACGAGGCGATGAGCTCTTCGGGGAAAAGTTTTCCGTATGCGACCACGAGCGCGTAGTCGCATGATGCGCTCTTGATGGCGGCAATGGCATCGGCATCGAGCTTTTCCGGCGTGAGGATAGGAATGCCGCGGGTCGCCGCGAGCTCTTTCACCGGCGAGGGAGTGAGCACGAGACCGCGCCCCTTCGGTGCGTCGGGCGAGGTGACGACGAGCGCAGGGATGAATCCGTGCTCGAGAAGCGAGGCGAGCGTCTCGCTCGCCACGCTCGGCGTTCCGAAAAATGCGAACTTAGGCGCTTGCGGCATGCTGGTGGGTGATGCGGATGAGGTGCTCGGCGTGATCGATGAAGAGGATGCCGTTCAAATGGTCTATCTCGTGCTCGAATATCTGGGCCATGATGCCGCCGCCGTTCTTCGTGAACGTGTCGCCATCGACGGACCGCGCGCGCACCGTAGCGCGCTCGTGTCGTTTCGTGGTGCCGTAGATGCCTCTCACGGAGAGGCATCCTTCATCCATGTTCGCTCGGCGGCGCGATGTTTTGACTATCTCGGGGTTGATGTAGATCTGCACTTCAGGCGGCGGGGGAGGCGGCAGCGGAGCGCCTTCGGGGATCTCGACGGCCGGGAGCGTCCGGTCCTTGCGGACGATGAAAATGCGGTAGGGAACCGCTATCTGCGGAGCGGCAAGCGCGACGCCTTCCGGTTCCTGGTCGAGCGCGTTCGTCATATCGCTAATGATGCCGGCAAGCTCCGCGGACCCGAACATGTCTTCGGGTACCGGCTTGGCGATGTCCCGGAGCACGGGAGCGCCGTCTTGCACGATTTCTTTCATGTTGTGCAGTATATCAGGCGGAAACGCCGAAGTCATGTGAGGACCGTAAGACGCGGCCCAAGCGGCCCGGAGCGCGTCCGCACATGAGTTCGGCGATGCGCCGGCTCAGTGTTTGGTCGGATCGAGCTCGTACCAGAACTTCTTGCTGAAGTTCTTCGCCGAGCTGCAGACGCTTTTCAGATAATAGAGATCCTGGGTAGGGATCTTCTCGAGCACGACGCCCATATGCGCCATCGTCATCGCGGGCAGGCCGTCGGCTTTGCGTGCGTGGTTGATGTGGCGGAGGAAGAAGCGCATGAGTTCGCCGCGCTCGGTGAGGCGTTTCCGGCCCTTCGGCGCCGCGGCCGCTCGCTTTTCGTACTCCGGCAGCATCTCGCCGATCGGCTTCATATATTCATTATAACGAATGGAAAGCTCATACTTGACAAATCTATATTTGTGTACTAGGATATATGACAGGAAATTCCCAACCACAAGGAGAGGGCAATGCCTCTGACTCAATGGCAGAAAGCGGAGATTCTGGATACGTTGTTCCCGCTGATCCTGCAGAACATGAATTCGGCGGGAATTATCCGGTTCCTGCGCGGTGATGGGTTTGACGATGTGGAATTCTATCCGAATGCCGAGGACGAACTCTTCCCGGCATTGGTCGAATCCTTCATGCGGCTGAAGAACACGGAAGCTCTCTTCAAGCAGTATTTGGGGGAGGCGCTCGCGAGCGAGTTGGGCGCACAGTCCATCAAGATCAAGTGGTGAGCAAATGACCGGTGTCGAAAGACGCCGGTCAAGCTATTTATGCGATCTCTATCGAAGCGCCGAGCTTCTGCAGGCGCGCGACGATGTCTTCGTAGCCGCGATTGATGCTGTAGACGTTCCGGAGGACGGACTTGCCCTTGGCCCCCAGCATGCCGACCAGGATGATGGTCGCGGGCCGTAGCGCGGGCGGACAGATGACTTCCGCCGCTTTCAGATTGCGCGGTCCTTCTATGGAAATACGGTGCGGGTCATGGAGGACCGTGATAGCGCCGAGTCGTTCGAGTTCCGTGTAGTAGATGGCGCGCTTCTCGTAGACCCAGTCGTGAATGAACGTGGTTCCTTTCGCTTGCGTCGCGATGACGGCGAAGAAGGGAAGGTTGTCGATATTGAGGCCCGGGTACGGACGCGCGTGGATCTTTTCGGGGAATGCGGCAAGGTCCGAAGGATGCACGGTGATGGCAGCGAGCTTCGTGATGCCGTTCTCGGAAAGGCGCGCGTTCGATAACTCGTATTTGAGCCCCATCTTCTCAAGGATGAGGAGCTCGACTTCGAGGAATTCGATGGGCGCAGCGGAGATGGTGATGGCCGAATGCGTCACGATAGCAGCCGCGAGGAAGAACATCGCGTCGGTCGGGTCTTGGGCGATGCTGTAGGAGATGTCCGCTTTCGGGTCAGCGACGCCTTCGATAGTGAGGGTCGTCGTGCCGATACCTTCGACCTTCGCCCCCAGTTTCCGCAGGAACCCGCAGACTTCCTGAACTTGGTAATTCGCCGAAGCATATTTGATGACCGAGGTGCCTGGTATGCGGGCGGCCGCGAGGAGCGCATTGATGGTCGCGGTGTCGCTCGATTCGTAGAAGATGACCTCCGCGGCTTTGAGGGGTCCGTGCGCGACGTGGAAGCTCTCCGTCCTGGCTTCGATGTCCACGCCGAATTTTTCGAGAGCCATGAGATGCGGACGGACGCTGCGGAGACCGAGCGTGCATCCGCCCGACTGCGGGAGTTCGAAATCGCCGAACGAATGGATGAGCGAGCCGATGAACATGAGGATGCTCCGCGTCTTCATCGCCGCGGGCTTGTCGATGGTCTCGAGAGTGATCTTCTCCGGCGGCGTGATGACGACCGATGAGCCGTGCCACTCGACCGATACGCCGATCGAACGCAAGACCTCGATGAGGCGATTCACTTCCTCGATGCGCGGCATGTGCTCGAGGGTCGTCTTACCTTTATTGAGAAGGGACGCGGCGAGGAGGGCGACGGCGCCATTTTTCGAGCGGCTGGTCTCGACGGTGCCCGATAACGCTCTGCCGCCCTCGACCGCGAAATTCATTTCTCCCTGCATGATGGCCATTTTACCATCGCGGTTCTCAAAGCCCTAGGTGAGCTGCTTTGCGAGCACCCCTGCCGGCGGTATCATGAAGCCAATGTCATTTTTCTCCCCGAAGCTCGGTATCGATCTCGGCACGACCAGCGTTCTCGTCTTCGTCCCAGGCAAGGGGGTCATCATCAACGAGCCGTCCGTGGTCGCGGTCGGAAAGACGCACGGCGCCCGGGGAGGCAATAAGATACTCGCCATCGGCATCGAGGCGAAAAAGATGGTCGGACGCACGCCGGACGACATCATCGCCTACCGCCCCATGAAGGACGGCGTCATCGCGGATTATCGCGTGACGGAAGCCATGCTGCACTATTTCATCCGCAAGGCGCTCGGCAAGAACCCATTCAAACCGACCGTGCTCATCTCCGTGCCGGCAGGCGTCACCTCCACCGAGAAGCGCGCCGTCATCGAAGCGGCCGTGAAGGCCGGCGCGAAGAACGCATACGTCGTCAAGGAACCGATACTCGCGGCCATCGGCGCCGGCATCCCCATACAGGAACCGAACGGGCGCATGGTGGCGGACATCGGCGGAGGCACCATCGACGTCGCGGTGATCTCGCTCGGCGGCATCGTCGCATCCACCTCGGTCAAGTGTGCGGGCGATCGCCTCGACCACGCCATCGTCGATTACGTCAAAAAGCAGTACAACCTCGCGATCGGCGACAAGACGGCGGAGGAAGCGAAGATACAGGTCGGCGCAGCCGTGCCCGTGAACGAGGAGCTCTCTATTTCCATCAAGGGCCGCGATCTCGTGTCGGGTCTCCCGCGCACCATCGAACTCACAACCAATGAGATAGTCCAGGCGATGGCCCGGGAATTGCGCGAGATGACGCAAGCCATCCGCAAGGTGCTCCAGGAAACGCCGCCAGAGCTCGCCGCGGACATCATCGACAACGGCATCATTCTGACCGGCGGCTCCTCCCAGCTCCGGCAGATGCCGGAACTCGTCTATCGCCGCACGGGCGTCATCGCTAAGTTGGCGACCGACCCGTATTACTGCGTAGTCCGCGGCACCGGGGTCGCGCTCAAGCACCTCAACACTTACCAGAAAAGCATCATCGCGAAGCAATGACGCATCACGCGTTCATTATCGAAGCTACGGCCGAAGAGGGGATCCGCCGCGCGAAGGCGTGGCTCAAGGACGAGATCGGCATGGACGGGGACGCATCGAATCCTGACCTCGTCATACGCGAATACGGCCTCTTGGCCGTCGACGAGGCGCGGGCGATCTGCGAGCTGGCCCAGGGAGCGCCGTTCCGCGGCGATTCGAAGGCCATCATCATCACCGCGGATAGGGCATATCACGAAGCGCA
>DASTHB010000080.1:0-6642 GCA_035718415.1 Minisyncoccota bacterium
CGTCCCGAACGCGGCAGTGAATGGAAACACCATCACGGTCGTCACGTCGACGCTCTCGGCGAACAAGTACTCCGGCTATGGCAATCAGACCATGGTCGCGGGCACGAACAACGCCAAGCTCGGCTCGTTCACGCTCTCCGCTGGTTCGACTGAAGGCATCAACGTCAACACCATCGTGATCACGATGTCGGCCGCAAACGCCGCGTCTATCACGAACCTGACCCTCAAGGATGACTCGACGGGCTCGACCCTCGGCTCGATACAAACGACGCCGTCGGCTTCGAACTCGTTCGCGGTCAACCTTCCGGTGGCGGCTGGCGCGACGAAGACGCTTTCGCTCTATGCGAACATCCTCGCTGGCGCGAACGCCGGCACGATCGTCGCTTCGGTTGACACGACCACGGCTGGCACCGGTATGGTGACCGGCACGGCCGCGTCGCCTTCGACGACCGCGCTTCAGACCATCACCCTCGGCTCGGGCTCACTCAACGTGACCCGTGGCGCCGGTGACCCGGTCTCGAACAACGTCCTCGCCGGCGCTTCGTCGGTGAAGGTCGGTCAGTTCAACTTCGCAGCTCAGAACACCTCGTACACGGTGTCTAACCTCTTGGTCCTCATCCCGGCTAACGCCGCGACGTCGGTCACGAACGTTACGCTGTCGTACAAGGATGTGAACGGTGCGACGCAGTCGGCGACACAGGCGCTCACGCTTCCTACGGGAACGCAGGGCTCCGCGACGGCTACGTTCACTGGCCTCACGATGTACGTTCCGTCCAATGACTCGGCAAACCTCGACGTCTTCGTCGGTACGCCGACCATCGCGTCGGGCGCCACTTCGGGTGCCGCCATCAACGTAACGCTTGATGACGGTCACGGCAGCAACACCTTCCTCGCGACGGATGCTGCAGGCAACACGCTTGCGAAGTTCAATGCCAACAACACGAACATCGCATCGAACGGCACGTTCTACGTCCGCAAGTCCATCCCGACGATCGCGATGATCCCGCTCGGCCTCACGGTTCCGACCACGGGCTCTCCGATCTACAAGTTCTCGGTGACGGCCGATCCGGCTGGCGCAGTTGAATGGACGAAGTTCGTCTTCAACGTCGCTACGACGACCGCGTCGCTCTCGAGCGTGTACCTCACGGATGACTCGACGGGCACGAACCTGCTCGACAACAACACCACGTCCGCTTCTACGACAGCGACATCGATCACGATCGACCTGACGAAGAACGCGACGCTGGCGCAGTATCAGCAGGTTGCCGCTGGCGCGACCAAGACCTATGCCCTTTACGGCACGGTGACTGGTTGGGCTACGGGTGCCACGCTGACGCTCAGCCTCGCTGCAGACAGCGCGACGACGGCCAACGCCGCCGCGGGCTCTGTCTCCGGCAACATCGTCTGGTCTGATCGCTCGGCTAACGCCCACACGATCTCGACCAGCGACTGGACCAACGGCTACCTCCTCAAGAACCTCACGTCGACCGCGGTCAGCTACTCCAAGTAGTTAACCGGTTGACCTGAATCTTCGGGAAAGCGTAGTGCTGAGCGAAGTTCTCTTCGCGAAGTGCTCCAGCTAGGAACGGCCTAGCGCGAAAAACCACCCTTCGGGGTGGTTTTTCGTTTTGGTAGCACGATGCTATCCTTGCCGCATATGCAACGCAGATATTGGATTATTGGTGCCTTTGTCGTTATCATCGCCACCGCATTTCTATCGTGGCGGTACCTGCCGAAACCCGCCCCGGCATTTCCTATCGACCCGGCCGATGTTATTTCCTCATGGTCCTTCAAGGGAACCTATACCGGCAATCAACCGTTCACCGACCAAGCAAATGCGGACATCGCGCACTTGAACGCCCTTCTCGGCAAAGGGCAATACGATGACTACGACATCCACATCGGATTGGCGAACGATTACGTCCTGCTCGGGGACGGGGCAAAGGCTTACGATGAATACGACCGCGCGATCGCCGTGCATACCGAGAAGGGTCTGGGCTACGCCAATCTCGCGCACCTGATGGCTCTCCTCGGAGCTAAAGAAACCGCAGCGAAGGCGTACGCAAAGGCGACGAGCGTTGAACCAGGAGTGCTCGAGTACCATCTTGAACGCCTCGATTTCCTCACGAAGACTTTTCCAAAAGACACGCCACGCTTACTGTCGGCTTTCACCGACGCCGCGAAACAATTCGGCGATGTCGCGCAAGTGCTTGTCATAGAGGCACAGTGGCTCGAAGGGCAGAAGCGGTATGCGGACGCCATCAAGGCCCTCGAGCGCGCAAAGCTCCTCTCGCCCGGCCGCGACACGTCCGCTATCGACGCACAGATCGCTCGCGATAAAGCGAAACTATGACGCCATTCATCTCGCGGCTCGAGCGCGCGTTCCCGTGGCTTTTGCTGAGCCCCGTTCTCTTGCCGCTCGTCATCTGGGGAGGTCTTATCTATCCGTATCTCGTTCCGAAAACGCTTCTCTTCTATACGCTGTCGCTCATCGCGATAGCGACCTTCCTCGTCCTTGTCGCGCACGGCCGTACGTTCTACTGGTCGCGCCTTGTCCGCCCCGAGACGTGGGTACCCGGCGGGCTGCTCCTCGTCGCGTATATCTCGAGCCTCTTCGGCATCGATTTCTACCGCTCGTTCTGGAGCCTTTTCATCCGCGGCGACGGCCTCCTTATGTACACGTGCGCTATCGCTTCGTTCTATCTCATACTTCTTTCAGCTGACCATGATTTCTTCCGGCGACTTACGCGCGGCGCGGCCATCGTTTCGTCATTTGTCGCGCTCTATGGTATCGGCGAGTGGCTCATAGGCGGCGGCCGCATCGGAAGCTTGCTCGGCAATGCCGCGTTCTTCGCCGGCTATCTCGGCATCGGGCTCTTCGTGACGCTCATGACGGCTCGAGAGCTTTCGAATGGATGGCGCACTGCCGCCTATGCGGCGGCGAGTGCGGAAGTGCTCGCCATCATCCTGTCCGCGACCCGAGGCACCATCCTCGCGCTTGGCATCACGCTCATCGCTCTGCTCGCATGGAACGCCTATCAGGGCGACGGGAAGACGCGGAGAACTTCCCTGTGGCTCCTGGGCGGCCTCCTCCTTTTCGCCGGGGTCTTCTTCGCGTTCCGGAGCGAATTGTCGCGGGTCCCGTTCGAGCCGATCGCGCGCGTGGCGTCCATCGGTACTTCGGATTCGGATATCGCGAGCCGCCTCTTCATTTGGAAGAACATGATGGGCGAGATAGGGAAGAACCCGTGGCTCGGCGTCGGCGCCGAGCACGTCGACGTCCTTTTCAATCGGTTCTACGACCCATCGCTGATCGCCGAACAGTGGTTCGATCGCTCGCACAACGCCTTACTCGATTACTTCGCGCAGTTCGGTATCGCGGGCTTCGCGCTCTACGTGCTGCTCATCGGAACGTTCTTCGTCGCCGCCAAGCGGCTCGGGCGCCGCGGCGAAGGACGGCTCGCGCTTCTCGTCGTGCTCCTCGCGCTCGCGTATGCGGTCCAGAACTTCTTCGTCTTCGACACCATTTCTTCGTTCTGGCTCCTGCTCGCCCTGCTTGCTGCGCTCATCGCCGCTTCTACCGATGCTGAGCCTGAACTTCTGCCGTTACCGTCGTGGACGCGTCCCGCGTCGTGGGCCATGGCGATCGTTCTTGTGGGATTTCTTGTGCCCGTATCCGTGCGTCCGACGCTGGCCGCTTATGACCTCGCGCACGGCTATGCGTACGGTCTCGTTGACGTCGCGAAGGAAACCGACTATCTCGAGAAAGGTTATGCGCTCGGCACGTACGGCGATGTCGAATACGGGTATACCGCCTATGACGCATATTCGAACACGCAGATGGGGCGTCTTTCGGGCGACGCGCTCAAACAAGCGTACAAAGTCACGACGTCGCTCCTCAGGCAGAACTTCGACCGCTATCCGTATGACGCGCGCACGGCGCTCTATCTCGCGCAGATGCTTTCCACCGCGCCGCAGGGCGAGGCCACTGACCCGAATTTGCTCTCGGCCGCGCTCGCGCGGACGATGCAAGAGTCGCCGAAGCGCGCACAACCGTGGTACATCTTGGCGAATCTCTCGATAAGCCAGGCGAACGAGAACGCGCCCGGATCAGCGGCGCGCGCCGCTGGCTACAAAGCCGCCATCGATATCCTGAACCGGTACATCGCGCTCGTGCCGGCCCTATCGGAACCGCACTATGTGCTCGCTCAGCTTTTATACGCGACGGGACAGACCGCGGCAGCGTCTCTTGAAGCGGCGAAAGGCAAGCAGTACTATCACGACGATCTTGAAACGGCCAAGCGCGCCGTAGGGTATTATGAGATGGTACTCGATCTTCCGAACGCCGAATTCTTCCTGCAGGAAATACTCCGCATGGAGCCAGGCACCGCGGCGGCCGCGCAGGACCTCGAGAAGATCAAATCCTATGGAAAAAAATAATTCGACCGGACGGCGCGCCCTCCCGTATTTCATCGAGTTCGTGAAATTCTCGACCGCATTCGCGGCCATCATCGCCATCGCCCTTTTCACGCTTCGGGCGGCGAACGCCGCGATGCACTAGGCCGCGCGACTTCCTCGCGCACTGAAAAAGTCGGAGACTGTCGTTACCATGCGCTCACTTGGCGGCGGCTTGCCGCGCCGCGGCGATTGCTGTACAGTGGACCCTGTACGAACCGAAGACCGTAAGTAGCCTAACGGCGTGAATCTTACGCAGGAGACCGGAAGGTCGATATCTCCTTCATTTCGTTCGTACGAGAAATCGTATGGCAATAACCAAAGATAAGAAACGCGACATCATCGCGAAACTCGATGCGGCATTCGCGGAAGCGAAGTCCATCGCATTCGTGGGATTCACGAAGCTCAGCGTCGCCGATTCTTCGAAGCTCCGTAAGGAGCTCAAGGAAAAGGGGGTGAGCTACTACGTGGCAAAGAAGACGCTCGTGAAGCGAGCGCTTTCGGTGCGCGGCTACGAAGGCTCCTTGCCGGAGCTGGGCGGCGAGATCGCCGTCGCATGGACCACTGGCGACGAGACCGCTCCGGCGCGCGGCGTGCACGAGTTCGGGAAGAAGCTGAAGGGGGCGCTCACGCTCCTCGGCGGCGTCTTCGAGAACGCGTACCTGACGCAGGAAGGCATCAAGGCCATCGCCACCATCCCGCCGATGATCGTCCTTCGCGGCATGTTCGTGAACGTGGTGAACAGCCCCATCCAGGGACTCGTCATCGCGCTCGACAAGATCCGCGAGAAGAAGGCAGCGTAATTTAGAAGCGAAGTAACGAAACCACTATGGCAGATGAAATGAATCAGGCAGTGGCCGAGGCGCCGGCGACGGAGGCAGCGGCTCCGGCCGAAGCGGCGGTCGAAGTGCCGTCCAAGTTCAAGAAGCTCGTGGAGGAAGTCGAGAGCATGACCGTGCTCGAGCTTTCCGAGCTCGTGAAAGTGCTCGAGAAGAAGTTCGGCGTGTCCGCGGCTGCGGTCGCCGTCGCGGGTCCCGCGGCAGGCGCCGCTCCGGCGGAGGAAGGGAAGTCCACGTTCGACGTGGAGCTCACTGATGCCGGCGCATCCAAGATCGGCGTTATCAAGGCCGTGAAGGAGGCGCTCGCCCTCGGTCTCAAAGAGGCCAAGGACCTCGTCGATGGCGCTCCGTCGATGCTCAAGCAGGGCATGAAGAAGGAGGACGCCGAAGAGCTCGCGAAGAAGCTTACGGACGCGGGTGCGAAGGTCACTTTGAAGTAAGCCGGTTACGGCTTTCTGCCAGCGCTCGTTCGGAAAAGAAAATCAAAGATTTTCTTTGTCGCTCACTCGCTTGGCAGTAACCCTTCGGTTTCAAAGTGACTCCCCCCTCGGCGGTGAAGTCACCAGTAAAACGCGGTCTAGTCAATGACTAGGCCGCGTTTTGCTTTTATGAAAGCGACCGACTACACTGCCCTTATGGAAATGCTCGCCAAGGTGTTCGGTTCGGCCTCCCGCCTCAAGACCCTCCGTCTCTTCATTTTCAACCGGGACTCCGCCTTCACCGCCGCCGAAGTGGCCGAGCGTACGAAACAGACCCGGGAGCAGGCGCGCAAGGAGATCGCCGAGCTTCTCGCCGCCGGACTGCTCAGAAAGAGGGGGACGACCACGCCGACGCGCTACCAGGTCAATCCGAAGTTCGAGCACCTTACCGCATTCGACACGTTCATACGCGAGACGACGAGCGTCGGGAACGACAAGATAGTCGCGCGCCTTCGGAAGTCCGGAACGCTCCGCCTCGTCGTGCTCTCGGGGCACTTCACCGGCATTCTCGAGCCCCAAGTGGACCTCCTCGTCGTGGGGGACAATTTGGACGAGCGGACGCTCGCGCACTCGGTCCACGGGCTCGAGGCGGAGCTCGGGAGGGAGATCCGCTACGCCTCCTTCGCCGCCGCCGATTTTAAGTACCGCCGCGGGGTCTACGACCGGCTTCTCCGGGACGTATTTGACTATCCGCACCGCATTCTTATCGATAAGATAGGCCTCTAAAAGCGATGCCAGGGCGGCCGTCTCCCAGCACTGAACCGACGCAAATAGTGCCTCGAGACTGTCCCCAGGCCCCGCTTTTCGGGTCCTGCGGACGGTTAGTGCTGGGTATAATTTAGCCAGGACGTGTCCTTTGGGACGCGACT
>DASTHB010000081.1:0-3626 GCA_035718415.1 Minisyncoccota bacterium
GCGGCGACTTCGACGAACGCGAACGAGGCGCGATCTTTCGTTGGTCACGTTCGCAACGAGATCGATTCCACGTTCAACGAGAACGAGGACGTGAACGGCTCGAATGATCAGAGCCACTCGGACTCGAAAGGGAAGAGCAAAGACGAACAGAAAGGAGATCCGCGCGGGCGCGCTATCGACATCGGCGGCGGCTCAGGCGACAACTAAGAAGGAGTGCGACCGTAGCGGTCTTCGAGCCGCGTGATGTCAGCCTCGTCGAATTCACCGAAGGCTATCTCGAGGAAGGTAATCCCTTCCGGGCCGCCGGTCGTGCGATGGATAGTGCCGCGCGGGCTCCAGAACGTATCGCCGGCTTTTGCCGGATGGTCGTCGTCGCCGATGCGGATCGTGCCTGAGCCCGCGAGCACGCGCCAGAATTCGTCGCGGCGCGCATGCGTTTGGAGGCTGAATGCCTCACCCGGCCCGACGGTTATTATCTTGACCGTCGTTTTTTCGTTGAGCGTGAATCGCTCGAAGTTGCCCCAAGGGCGCTGTTCATGCTCGTAATTGTGAAGTCCGTCCATACGGGAAAGTATAGCGCACGAAGATCATGCAAATTGAAAGAAGCGGAGAATTCGGATAGTATGCCCGTACGCCGAGATAAGCTTCTTCCCCGAAAACGCGGAAAAGCTTTTCTCGGCTCGTTCGGAGGACAAGCACAGGTGAAGACGCCTACGCTTGTCTCCTCACTTCGCCGAGATAGCCCAGTTGGTAGAGCACGTCCATGGTAAGGACGAGGTCATCGGTTCAATCCCGATTCTCGGCTCTGCGAAAAGCGGCGCGCCTGCGCGTGCCGCGCTCGGGATTGAAAGCCACAGCCATGCCGCTAGGCAGGGCGAGGCCGGGCAGGAAGTCCTTATCGAGTCATCGAGCTTAGGAACTTGACGCCAATCCCGATCCTCGGCTCAAAAGTAAAAACGCCCTCGCTAAAAGCGAGGGCGTACTACTTATTGGGGGAGTTGCACCCTTCGGAAGTGCAGAAGCGTGATGAGGGCCAGGCTGAGGAATCTCTCGTTCTTGAGAATCTCGGCCATTCTCGTCGCTTCTCTGGTCTGCGACTCCGCGGGTTTATTCGATCTCATAGCCCAACAGCTGATGCCTGGCTTGCAGATCGAACAGAGCGATACGGACCTCCTTGTCACGTTTCTTGCCCGTGACTTCAGGCTTTGCGCGTCTGACGATCTCGAGCGCCTTGCGCTCGAGGGCCTGCCTCGAAATCTTCTTCGGTTCTTCCATTTCCTACCTCCCTCAAATGGTTGCCAGAATGTACTTCGGTTATATTATAATCCATTTCGGACGTTACGTCAACTACACGTTCGTTATGGTATCCGACGTATAAGACAAGAAAGTAAATTGCATCTTACCCCTTTTTGAGGCCTGTTTTGTATGGTAAAAGGGGAGGACGCGCCGGGGTAAACTTCTTCTCGAAGACTCGAGAAGTTTTCCTCGGCTCGTTCGGAGAATACGGAAGAATCGCCGGGGTAAGCGTTGCTTGCACGCTTTCCTTCCGGCTCTCTCAGAGAACAAGGGTATATAAGCAGACTTATAACCCTTGTTTCTTCGTTCGCCGGGGTAGCTCAGTTGGTAGAGCGAGGGTATCGTAAACCCTAGGTCGCCAGTTCAATCCTGGCCCCCGGCTCAGATTTGTAGGTTGTGCTAGGATTTGGCATATGTCACACGAAGGAATTAACGGACGACCGGAACAGGATCGCGGCCCGAGCGCAGCGGCGATGGGTCACTCCCAGGAGCGTGAATTCACGCTTGACGCAAAAGGCGAGGAGTACAAGGCGCTCCAGATGCAGCTCGCGGAGATGGAACAGAAACTTGAACAGGGAAATAAATCCATCGAGAACGAACCCCTCAATTCTCCTAAGCGGCAGCTCGCGACGGCGATAGGCCGCGAGATATCCCGCGAGCTCGATGCTCTGCGCTCGCGCAAGGACGGTCTCGAAAACGATATCCGGAACGCCGGCGGCGACCCCTCGCATTACACTGTCCAGTGAATTCAGTGACTCATGGCTGCTGAGCATGGACAGCGATTAGCTGAGCTCGAAGCGATGATGGCATCGCCCGATTTTTGGGCGGATAAAGACGCTGCCCAGACTTTCATACGCGAATACGAAACCTTGAAGCAAGGCGGCTCCGGCGACCCGCATGACGCGGGAGATGCGACGCTCGCGATACTCGCGGGCGCAGGCGGAGATGACGCCGAGGATTTCGCACGAATGCTGCGCCGCATGTACGAGGGCTATGCGGTAAAGAAGGGTTGGCGCGTGCGCGAACTCCACGCGAATGAGAATGACCATGGCGGTTACCGGAATGTCCTTCTCGAGATAAGCGGTCCCGGAGCGTACGGACGGCTGCGGCACGAAGCGGGCGTGCATCGGTTGGTCCGCCAATCCCCGTTCAACGCGAATGCAAAGCGCCAGACGTCGTTCGCGCTCGTCGAGGTGCTCCCCATGCTCGTTGCGACGGACAAGATCGACTTGAACCCCGCGGATGTCGAGATGACCTTCGCGCGCTCAGGAGGCGCGGGCGGGCAGAACGTGAATAAGGTCGAGACCGCCGTGCGCATGGTCCATAAACCGACCGGACTTTCCGTTCATGTCTCAAGCGAACGCAGCCAGCTCGCCAATCGCGAGAAAGCGATGGGACTTCTCAAGGCCAAGCTCTATGCGAAAGAAGAAGAAAAGCGGCAGGCCGAAGCGAAAGGGCGCTCCATCGCCGCGACGACCGCGAACGAGTGGGGGAGTCAGATACGTTCGTATGTCCTCCATCCCTACAAGATGGTGAAGGACCACCGGACGAACTACGAGTCCTCCCAGCCCGACAAAGTGCTCGAGGGTGACCTCGACGAATTCATTGACGCCGCTGCTAAATCCGACGCGTAATAACGCTATCCCCAGCGTCGTATGAAGGGCGCCAAAAGGCCTTCATGGACGCCATAAAAGCCGATGAGGTATAATGGGGGTCGAGCATGATTTACTTCGATAAAGTCACGAAGAAGTACGGGGACGCCGCCGCCCTCGAAAACATCACCCTCTCCGTAGCCCCCAAAGAATTCGTCTCCATCGTCGGCCACTCGGGGGCCGGGAAAACCACCCTCCTCAAACTCCTTCTCGCAGAAGAACGCCCCACCGAAGGGGCAGTCTTCTTTGAATCCGTCGATATCGGCGAGCTGCCGTCCTCCGCGCTCCACCACTACCGCCGTAAGATCGGCATGGTGTTCCAGGATTTTCGGCTCATCCCGAATAAAACAGCCTACGAGAACATCGCTTTCGCCATGGAAGCCGCCGGACGTTCGGACGACGAGATACGAAGCGACGTTCCCTACATCCTCGAACTCGTGAACCTCGCTGATAAGGCGAAGCATTTCCCCGACCAGCTCTCGGGCGGCGAGAAACAGCGCATCGCGATAGGTCGGGCGATCATCAACCAGCCGGACCTCATCGTCGCCGACGAACCGACCGGGAACCTCGACCCTATCAATACGTACGAAGTCGTCGAGATTCTCAAGAAGATCAACGAACTCGGCACCACGGTCATCATCACGACCCATAACAAGGGCGTCGTGGATTCGATCGGCA
>DASTHB010000082.1:0-3286 GCA_035718415.1 Minisyncoccota bacterium
CGATCTCGAGACGGCGGATCTTGCGATCGGTCTCTTCGAGGAGCGGCGGTTTGTTCTCGAGCGCGATGCGGAGTCCCGACGCCGACTCGTCGATGAGGTCGATGGCCTTGTCCGGAAGGAAGCGGTCGCTGATGTACCGCGAGGAAAGCTCGACCGCCGCGACGATGGCTCCGTCCGTGATGCGCACGCCATGGAAAAGCTCGTATTTGTCGCGAAGCCCGCGCAGGATGGCTATGGCATCCTCGACGGTCGGCTCCTGCACGAAAACCGGCTGGAACCGGCGCGTGAGCGCCGCGTCCTTCTCGATGTATTTCTGGTATTCCTTCAGGGTCGTTGCGCCGATGAGCCGTATCTCCCCTCTCGAGAGGGCCGGCTTCAGCATGTTCGATGCGTCGAGCGAGCCTTCAGCGCCTCCGGCGCCGACGAGGGTGTGAAGCTCGTCCACGAAAAGAATGACCTTGCCTTCCGCGCGCTCGACCTCCTTCATCACGTTCTTCATGCGCTCCTCGAATTCGCCGCGATATTTCGTCCCGGCGATCATGAGCCCGAGATCAAGCGAGAGCAGTTCCTTCCCTTTCAGGGACTCGGGCACGTCGCCGGTCGCCATGCGGCTCGCGAGACCCTCGGCGATGGCCGTCTTACCGACGCCCGCCTCGCCGATGAGAATCGGATTGTTCTTCGTGCGCCGCGCGAGTATCTGTATCACGCGATTGATCTCCGTGTCGCGCCCGATGACCGGATCGAGCTTGTTCTCCGCTGCGAGCTTCGTCAGGTTGCGCGAATATTTCGCGAGCGCGCGGAAGCGGCGCGGTTCTGCGCCGCCCGCATCCTTCGACGACTTGAGCTCTTTCAGGATGGACATCGCCGCGTCGCGGCCTATGGAGAACCGCGTGAGGATGTCGGCTGCCGGACCGGGATGCTCGAGCACGGCCAAGAAGAGATGCTCGGTGCCGACGAACGCGTCATTCATGCGCGCCGCTATCTTGCCGGACGTCTCGAGCGCCTGCGCGAGATCGGGCGTGAGATAGATCTGGTAGCTCGGCGACAGCACCGAAGCGGTTTCCGGCGATTCAAGATGCTCGAGAATGGCGTCGGCCAGCATGATCGTGTCGACTTCCATCTTGTCGAGAATGGAGAACACGAGCGATTCCTCCTGAAGGACGAGGGCCGCAAGAAGGTGGAGCGGAGAGACGTGGTTCTGGCCCCGTTCGATGGCGAGTTCGTGAGCGCGGCGGACAGCTTCTTTGGCTTTTGTAGTGAAATTATTGAACGGCGGCATTGTGTTCAACTATATACTTGTAAGATTAACTTCCCGTGGAGTTTTGGCCCGTCGAAGCGGTCGCCGGGGTCGAGGTCGCGGTGAGAAGCGTCTTTATCTTGTCGGCGCTGATGATAAGACCGGCGGAGCCGCCGGAACCGATGCCCAAGAGATTGCCCGAGAGATCGACAGCCGCGCTGCCGGCGCCGATATCCGGCAAGGTCGTATGAATGCCGGTCTTATTCACGCGGGAAATGATGCCGGTCGAGGCGGAGCCGTCGGTGCCGATGGCGAGTACCGTCTGTCCGAGCGCGAGATCGGTAGAGGCCACAAGAGTCGGCGACGACACTTTCGGGAGCGGCGCTTTATCCGCGAAGCCATAGATCGCGATACCGAGCCCTTGATGCGCGAGAGACGCGGGAATATAGGAGCCATCGGAGAACCCGATGAGCGCTTCCTTCGGCAGCGAATCGAGCGCGGCGGTCACGATGATCTGCGACTTCGATACGAATGTTCCTACAGAAATCGGCGGCGTGGACGTTCCTGTGTCGAGCGCGTAGATGCCTACCGCGCGAGAAGCATCGGCGGCGAGCGCGGACATCACGAGGTCCTGATTCGATGGTGCCGGCGCTTGGATGACCGCGGCAGGCGCGGCTTGGGCGACCGTTTCTATCGTGTGCTCGACGACGCGATTGACGGTTTGCGTGACGAACGGCGGCGCGTGATCGAGGAGCGACACGGTCAGGATGCCCGTCGCGATAGAGGTCACGAAGTTCACGAGTATCGTGAGCAGAATGAGCTGGGATTTGGAGAGTTCCTCTATGTTCATAGTCCTATAATGCGCCCTTCCGGGCATTGCTGTCAACGAACGCGACAGCGCGACCGAGGGCCTCGGCGAAACGCCGAAGTTCCGACCTGCCGACCTCAGGACCCCACGAGATGCGGAGCGTCGACTTCGCCCGTTCCGAGTCGCCCGTGAGCACCGAAACCGCCCGCGAACCTTCCTCAGAATCGGTCTCGCACGCGCTTCTCGTCGATACGGCGAAACCGTCGTCATCAAGCAATGCGACAAGGAAGTCGGTGTCACGTCCCGTAAGCGAGATGTTCACTATGTGCGGCGCCTGTTCCCGGCCGGCGTTCACGAAGAACCCGTCGAGCTCACGCTTCGCAAGAAGCGCGAGGAGCTCTTCCCGCATGTCAGTCGCGGCGGACACGAAATTCGTTCGCGTTTCGGAAACGGCGAGAAGCGCCCGGGCGAACCGTTCTGCGAGTTCCGGCGATTCGCTTCCCGGGCGAAGACCGCGTTCCTGGCCGCCTCCGGCATACAAGGGCAACAGCGGGATCGTTCGGTGCGCGATGAGTGCGCCGATCCCGCGCACGTTCCCGACTTTCGACGCATCGAGCGTCATGAGATCGGCACCGAAATGCGAGCGCGCGATCTTTTCCGTGAGCGGTGCCTGGCTCGCGTCGACATGAAGCAGCGTTCCGTGACCTGACTTTTTGATCGCAGCAGCGACCTCGCGCGTATTCCATACGACGCCGGTCTCGCCGCAGACCGCCTCCATGGTGACGAGCGCTATGTCGGACGTGAGACGCGTGCGGAGCGCCTCGACATCGACTTTCATATCCTTCACGGGCAATTGTTCTGCCGAGCCTCCGTAATTCGCGACCATTTTCGCGTTCTCGACTATGGAAGCGTGCGCGCTCGGAAGATAGAGGACGCGCGCGGCTTTCCCATTCCGCGCAGCCCATGCATGACTCGCGCCAAGAATTGCGAGCGCGTTGGCCTCGGTAGCCCCACCGGTAAATATCACGTCATCGGCCTGCGCCTCGACGAGCCGCGCGATTGTCCGCCGCGCCTCCAGGAGACGCCGCTTCGCCTCCCGCCCTTCCTCATGGGGTGATGATGGATTCCCCGTCGCGCCAGCGGCCCGATCAAGATAGACGCGTCTCGTCTTCCACAACATGGGCCCATAGTATCGCAAAATTGCACAAAGGCCATTTTTATGATGAAATGAACGAATTATG
>DASTHB010000083.1:0-7937 GCA_035718415.1 Minisyncoccota bacterium
TAGGTTAATCGCCGAACGATACGTGCCCGGCCGCCGTACGGGTCGAGAACCATCTCGACCTGATCGCCGACCAGCACGCGTATCCGGTGCAGGCGCATTTTGCCGGCGAGGTAGGCGAGCACAAGCTCCCCTTCCACCGCCCCTTCTCCCGCTTCGCTGCCCTCGTTAGAAAGGCGAACACGAAATAGCGAATTCGGCAATACTTCCTCTACGGTGCCGGTCGCCGTGTTCTGCTCGTCTTTCATTTAATCTTGCGAGATGCGAATAATCTAGCAGGTATCGGAAAAATCGTCAAATCAGGCCTAATTCTGGCTGTCGATGACGACCGAGATCTGGGCCGGGTCCTGCGGGAAAGTCTGTCTCCAGAACGGCCGGAGGATGATGATGGCCCGTTTGACCTCCGGGTAGTTCGTGAGCGCTACTTCGGCCGCCTGGCGGGTCTTGCCGGAGACCGCAGCTGCGATCCGGGTCGGATCCACAGTGTACATAAGCGGTGCGGTGCCCGCGAGCGTGAAGGCGAACGAATTCGAGTCCGTGGTCGGGATCCCGTCCGTTGGTACGAGCGTGAGCTCGGCGGTCGACGTGAGCGTCATGGCTTCGCCCTGATACCCGAATCCGGCGACGCTTGCCGCTATCGCCTTCGCGAGCGCTGCGTTCGGGAACACGACGGCCGTGACGGTCCCCTGCTCTTTCACTTCGACCTGTCCCGTCGTGGCCGCATCCGACGACAATTCATCGTACGTCGTCGTTGCGGCGCCGGGAAGAAGGACATAACCTTCCGGGACTTGTCCCTTGAGCGCCGATTCGAGGTCTGGCGCGAGCGCGGTCTTAAGAGCGGCGCGCGTCTGAGCCTCCGTCGATGGATCGATGACCGGCTGCTGGCCTGATGCCCCGCCCGTCATGGCGCTCGACGATTTCGCGAAAACCTTCGTCGCAAGCGGCGTTCCGGCGAATCCAGGTATGGTGAATGTGGTCGCGGCGACGTTGTATGCGGGGCCGGCCTTGTCCGCGTAGACCCTAGCGGCGGCCGTTCCGGGCTTCGCTGTCGTTCCGGCCGGGACGGTCACCGTCGAGTGGATGCGGAATATGAGTCCCTCAGGGGTCGCAAAGCGAGTGTTCGCGATAAGCGTCTGCGCCTTCGCCTGCGTGTTCATGATGGTGATGCTGCCCGAAGCGTAGGAATTGACCAGCTTCGTGCCGCTCGACTTCACCGCCTGCGAGGCGATCTTCTGCGCCGTTATCACCTGGAACGGCAGGTCGCCCGTGCCGCTCGTCGACGTGAACGTGCTTTGGACAGCTGCCGAGATGGTGTTCGGCGTCACTTCGACCTTGGCGCTCGAGAAATAGAACAGCGCGCCGATGGCTCCCAGGATGACTGCGAGCGCAACGACCAGGGTCGCATACGGGAAGCGCGGCGGCTTCTCACGGATGCGGAGCGGTTCGCTCGAAAGATCTTCCTTACGGCGGGACGGCGGCACGATGTCATTTACAGTACGCATATAGGCTGAGTATAACACCGCATATGCGCAAAAACGCTAGGCCCGCGGCTGGTGATAAAGGCTCGCGAGGAAGAACTTGAGGTCCGGTTCGACGCCTGCACCGAGCCGTATGTGCGGCGTGAAGTGGCCGGGCTGGATCACGATGATCTTCGGCGGCTCATGCATGAGCCAGAGACTGCGGACGAGCTCCGTCGAGAACGATTTCTGTATCGCATCGCTGTCCTTGCTTCCCGGTATGAAGAATACCGTCAGCGGAAGCGGGTATTTCTTCGATATGGAGCCGAGCACGGCGCGCATCGGCGCTTTCCACCCCTCGTGGGCAGTGGCGTGCGGCACGGATTCGATCGCGGTCGGGATGCCGTCGCGTACGAGCCCTACGATGGGCTCGGGGCCGGTCGCATCGACGACGAGAGCATCCTTCTGGTGTCGGAACGCCGCATGGAGCGCCTCGAGCCGCATCGAGCTCGCTGGCTCGACGCGTATGTGGTCGGAATGGAACATCGAGCGCACGTGCGCCGTGATGCCGCTCGCGGCGCGTTCGTCGATGAGCGAGGCCATGATGATGAGCCGGACGCGCGTGGCTTTCTTGCCGAGCGGTTCGACCGTGCGATAGCCGTTCAGGTACACGCCGAGCATGTGCTCTTCGATAATGAGCTTCCCGGGCGCGCGCGTGCCGTCCGCTTTCGTCGATTCTCGCATGAGGTCGGGCGTGAATTCAAAGGGCTCCGCTTTTTCATAGTGGTCGACGCGCACTACCGACTTCTGCCACGGCGCCCCGATGAGGAGGCGTATGTCGTCGGCCCGCCCGGTGCCGGTGATGCGCGCGAGCGCGGGCGCTCCCTCGGATACGAGCGTTGCGCCTAGCATGTCGAGCGTGCGCAGCATCGCATGGTCCGCCTGCTCATTCTCGCGGACGGGCACCTGCATGCGCCGCGAATACGCGATGATGGGCGGTTCGCCTTCCTTATAGACGACGACCGCCCCTCCGACGGTGCTGCCGTCGACATCGATGAGCACATGCGACTCGGCTTTTTTGCCGGAATGAAAGAGACTATCGAAAAAACCCATCGAACTTATTCTAGCACCGCCTTGATGCGCCGTACGCCTGCGGATGAAGCTTCCTCCTTCGTTATCTTGAACCGTTTCCCTCCTTCACCGATGTCTTTAGTGTTGCTCACATGCGGACCGCCGCAGAATTCGAGCGAGAACGCGTTATCGAGCGGTCCGACGGAGTAGACCGATACCGTATCGGGATATGTCGCACCGAATTCGTGTTCGGCTCCCAATTTCTCCGCCTCTTCCTTCGGCATCACCGTCCGCACGACCGGGATGGCAGCGGCGATCTTCTCATTGACGATGTCTTCCGCCTTCCTGAGCTCTTCGGGCGTCATCTTGCGGCCGAACGAGAAGTCGATGCGTAGCCGCTCGCTCGTGATGTTGCTGCCGCGCTGGTGCACCTCCGGTCCGAGGACCATCTGGAGCGCCTTGAGGAGAAGATGGTGCGCCGTGTGGTAACGCACCGTCTGCTCCGCATGATCGGCGAGGCCGCCGGCGAACTTCTGGGCGGCACCGGCGCGGGATTTCGACTGATGCTCCTCCATCTGCGTCTTCAGCTTCTCCTTATCGAGAGAAACGCCTCGCTCCTTCGCTATCTCCTCGGTCAGCTCCACGGGGAAGCCGTATGTGGTAAAGAGCATGAAAGCGTCGATCTGCTCTCCCATCTTCTCGAGCTCCTTCATGCCGTTCGAAAGCGTCTTTCGGAATTGCGCCTCTTCCTTATCAAGCTCGTCGCGGATGGCGGCTGCCGCATCTCTCACGAACGGGTACGCGTCGCCATAGGTGTCGGCGTATCCCTTCGCGACATCGGCGAGGATGGCGTCTTTCACGCCGAGCTTATCGGCCTCGCGAAGCGCGCGCCGGATGAGACGCCGGAGCACGTAACCCTGCTCCGAATTACCGGGCCGTACGCCGGCAGCGAGTATGAACGATGCAGCGCGGACGTGGTCGAGAATGACGCGGAACGACTGCGTTACGCCGGCACTTTCTCCGTACGACTTCCCGGAGCGCGATTCGAGCACCCTGCGGCTCGCGTCGAACGCATCAATAAGGAATACGTCAGGATCGCCTCGCGTAGCGGCCGAAAGGCGCTCGAGGCCGCCGCCGAAGTCCACGTTCTGTTTCGGCAGTTCCGTGAACGAACCGTCCGCCTGCTTCAAGTACTGCATGAAGACCGAATTCCCGATCTCTATGAAGCGGCCGCAGTCGCAATTCGGATGGCATTCGCGACCATAGCGCGGATCATGCGGCAATCCGAAATCATAGAATGCCTCTGAATCAGGCCCCCCGGGCTCGCCGGGCGGCATGTTCGCCGGCACGCCCGAGCGGCTCCACCAGTTTTTGCTGGAGCCATAGGAGAATATCCGGCCGCCCTGCATGCCTTTCTCATAGCCGGTCTCCTCCGTGCCGAGACGAACGAGCTTTGCCTCGATCCCCTTCTCCGCGAACGCATTCTGCCAGATCCGGACCGACTCCTCGTCGAGGCCCATGCCGGTCTCCTCATCGCCGTCGAACACCGTAACGAATATCTTCGCGGGATCGAGGCCGAGACCCTCTTCTTCCGAAGTGAGAAATTCGAGCACCCAGGGAAGCTGTTCTTTCTTGAAATAATCGCCCAACGACCAGTTGCCGAGCATCTCGAAGAACGTGGTGTGGCGGTTGTCGCCCACTTCTTCGATATCGCCCGCGCGGAAACTAAGCTGCGAGTCCGCAAGCCGATTGCCTTTCGGGTGGCTCTCGCCAAGGAGGTACGGGACCAGCGGCTGCATGCCCGAGGACGTGAACAAGGTCGTAGGATCGTTCTCGGGGACGATGGGGGCGGAGGGGATGATAGCGTGCCCCCGCTTCGCATAGAAATCCAAGAATCGCTTCCGCACCTCCGAGACGGTCATGCGTCAAAAGATAGCATGGAAAATGCTGGGTCTGCTACCCATTCCGCGCCTCGTCGTATACTATGCCTCTATGAAAAATGCCGGACCGGATTTCGATGTGCGCGACTTAGACCGCTCGGTCCGACCCCAGGATGACTTCTTCCGGTACGCCTCGGGCGGTTGGATGGAGAAGAACCCCATACCGAAGGAAGAATCGCGCTGGGGGTCCTTCACGATGCTCCGCAAGCAGACAGACCATCAGCTTCAGGCGCTCGTCAAGAAAGTGATCGCAACGAAGCGAGCGAAGCATGGCGGCGCAGAGCAGATGATCCGCGACCTGTACCGTTCCGGAATGGACCTAAAAACGCGGCGGAAGCGCGGACTCACCCCGCTCTCCGAGCTCGTCGAGCGCGTGGCCGGTATCCGCACCAAGGACGATGTCATTAAGGCGATCGCACACCTCGAACGCAGAGGCGTCGGCGGCGTATGGGGCACGGGCATCGACCAAGACGAGAAGAACAGCGAGAAATATATCATCTACATCGCGCAGGATGGGCTCGGCATGCCCGACCGCGACTACTATCTGAAGGATGACGCTGAATCGAAGCGCGTGCGCGACGCGTACTTAGCGTATCTCATCCGGCTTTTCGAATTGTCCGGACGCACCGCATCGGCGCGCGAGGAGGCCGATGTGGTGCTCGAGTTCGAAACGGAGCTCGCGCGGGTATCCATGAAGAAGGAGGACGTGCGCGACGTCGATAAGACGTACCACAAGATGTCGCTCACGAAGCTCGCCACGCTCGCACCGGGCATTGATTGGACGGAGTATTTCCGCATATTGGGCGCAACACCGAAGCAGATCGTCGTGATGCAGCCGAAGTTCATGGCGGCCGCGGCGCGCATGCTCCGCACGCATCCGGTCGAGACCTGGAAGACGTATCTCTATGCGAACATCGTCTACAGCTTCTCGTCGTATCTGACGCCGGAGCTCGAGCAGGCGAGCTTCGATTTCTACGGAACGGTGCTGACCGGCACGAAGGAGATGCGACCGCTCTGGCGCCGCGTCCTGCGCGTCGTCGACGGGGGACTTTCCGAACTTATCGGCGAACTGTACGTCAAAGCGCATTTTCCCAAAGAGGCGAAACGCAAGATACAGTACATCGTCGACGACCTGCTGGTCGCCTATGAGAAGCGCATCCGTGCGCTCGACTGGATGAGCGCTGGCACGAAGAAAAAAGCGCTCAGGAAGTTGCGCGCCATCAACCCGAAGCTCGGCTACCCCGACAAGTGGAAGACGTACCGAGGTCTAGAGATCGATCCGGGCGACTACGCGGGGAATCTCATGCGCCTGAGCGAATACGAGCACCGTCGCGCGATGCGCCGGCTCGGCAAACCGGTCGACAAGAAAGAATGGTTCATGAGCCCGCAGACGGTGAATGCGTACTTCAGCTTCATGCTGAACGATATCACCTTCCCCGCTGCGATATTACAGTCGCCGTTCTTCCATAAGGACGCGGACGATGCATTCAATTACGGTGCCATTGGTTCGGTCATCGGTCATGAGATAACGCATGGATTCGACGACCAAGGAAGCAAGTTCGACGAGAGAGGCAACCACACGGTGTGGTGGACGCCCTCCGATCGTAGTCGCTTCAAAAAGAAGGCGAACATCCTTGTGCGGCAGTTCAATGCGTACGAGATCGAACCGGGCATGCATGTGAACGGGAGGCTCACGCTCGGTGAGAACATCGCCGACTTGGGCGGCCTGTCCATAGCGTTCGACGCGTACCAGCTCTGTCTCTCCCGGACGAAGCGCAGCGATGCGGACGGTTTTACGCCCGAGCAGCGTTTTTTCCTCGGCTACGCGGCAACCGAGCGCGAGCAGGAACGACCGGAGTACCGCAAGATGCAGGTCAAGTCCGATCCCCATGCGCCATCGGCATTCCGCGTGAACGGTCCGCTATCGAATCTCCCAGAATTCTATGCGGCGTTCGGCGTACAGGATGGAGATAAGCTATACCGCAAGCCGAAAGATCGCGCTAAGATCTGGTAAGCCATGAATGTCCTTCTTCCTGCGCTCACCTCAGAAACGAACGAACGCGTTCGTTATCATTCGGTTCCCTTGGTAGTGATATGAACCCCGCCCCGCGCGTCATCGCATTCGATTTCGACGGCGTCATCTCCCAGACGAACGGATTCGTTCACCATTTTCACAGCGATGAACCCAATCCGAAGGTCGTGGAGGCCATAAAGAAGCTTCGTGCGAAAGGAAATCTCATTCTCATACACACGACGCGCGGCGACGACTTCGTGCGCGGATACTGCGAAGCGCATGGGATACCATTCGACTACATAAATCGCCGGCCCGATGTGGAAGGCGAGAATCCCGGCAAGCCGATCGCGTCGGTATACGTCGACGATCGCGCGCTCACCTATCGCGATCAGGATACGGACGCCCTCGTCGACGAGATAGAGCGCTTCAAACCGTACTGGCAAGAGTGATCAAAGCCAATCGATAGGCGCCTTCCCGTGCGCATCCAGATACGCGTTCGCCATGCTGAAGTGGCGGCAGCCGAAAAATCCGCTATCCGCCGAGAATGGCGAAGGATGCGGCGCTTCGAGCACCAAGTGCTTCATGCGGTCGATGTGTGCGCCCTTCTGCTTCGCATAATTGCCCCACAGAAGGAAGACGAGATGCTCGCGCCCTGCCGACAGCGTGCGGATGACGGCATCCGTAAAGCGCTCCCACCCCTTTTCCTGATGCGAACCGGCGCTATGCGCTCGGACGGTGAGGGTTGCATTGAGAAGCAGCACTCCTTGGCTCGCCCATCGAGACAGGTCCCCCGTTCGGCCCCCTGGCCTCGCGACTTCCTCGCTCGCCGCTCGGTCGCCCTTTAGATCGCTATCGATTTCCTTGAATATGTTGCGGAGAGACGGAGGAAGCGCGAGACCGCGGTCGACTGCGAACGCGAGCCCGTTGGCCTGCCCTTCTCCGTGATAGGGGTCTTGGCCGATAATGACGACTTTCACCTTATCGAACGGACAGAGGTCGAACGCGCGGAAAATGTTCTTGGGCGCCGGATACACGGTACCGTCCTTATATTCGTTCTTCACGAACGCGGTGAGATCACGGAAATACTCCTGTTCGAATTCGCCGGCGAGCTGGTCTTTCCAGGTCGGCTCGATCCTCACCTCCATGGATCAGAGCGCGCCCTCGGCGCGCAAGAGCTCACACTTCCGTGCCTCGCCGCCGCGATTGTAATCGCCGAGCCGTCCGTCCGCACGCACGACGCGGTGGCACGGCACCGTGGGGTCATAGTTGTTCTTCATGACCGTGCCGACCGCGCGCGCCGCTCCCGGGTGGCCGACGGCGGCCGCGACCTGTCCGTACGTGCGCGTCTCCCCCTTCGGTATCTGGCGTACCGCACTGCGCACCCGCTCGGCGAACGAATCGGCGTATCTCATGCCGCTGGCTAGGGCTCGGCCGAACCCTTCGTCAGATCGGAAGAGC
>DASTHB010000084.1:0-13594 GCA_035718415.1 Minisyncoccota bacterium
GAAAGGCGTTCCGAAGTTCGTGAGCTGCGTCGCCGGCAAGCTCAAGCCACCGAGTGTTGTGATGTTCGGCAGGGATGTCGTCGCCGACAAGCGATTATCGAACAATCCGTTGAAGGTCGTCGTGTACACGCCATTCGTGACCGTGCCGGCGTTGCCGGAGATGCTGCCCGTGATCGGATTGCTGAAGGTGTTGTTCCCGGAGAAGGTGTTCGAGTCCGCGAGGAGCGAGGAGGATGCTGCCGTGACGGTGATGTTGCCCGAGCCGTCGAATGAGGTGCCGTTTATCGTACGGGCGTTAAGGAGCTTTGTCGCGGTGCCGGCGTTGCCGCCTATGTTGAGGGTGGAGGTCGAGACCTCGTACGTCGCACCGCTGTTGCCCGCGATGAGACCTGAGAAAGTCGAGAGGACCGGCGCGTTCGTGAATGTCTGTGTGCCGCCCCATGTGTTCGACGTTGAAGTGCCGAAGGCAAGTGACAGGACCGGATTCGCTCCACCTGATGAGAGCACTGGGTAAGTGCCACGAACCGAGGCGACGCCTCCGCCGCCTCCGCCCGTGATGCATACGCCGTCGACCGAGAAGCATTGGCCGAAGGGCAAATCGATACCGCCGCCGTAGAAGGTCGTCGTGCCAGTCGTGAAATTGGCAACTCCTTGAATGGAGAGAAGGGAGCCCGGCGACGTCGTGCCGATACCAAGGTTGCCGGTTACGGTCGTATCGCCGAGCGCCGACGCGCCGCTCGTGAGCGAGCCGAACGTCCCGGTCGTGGCCGACACCGACCCTGCGTTCTCGAGCGTGCCGCCGATGAATCTTCCGTTCCGGACCGTGAGATTCGAGAGGTCCTGGATCATGTTGACCTGCTGGATCGTCGTCATATTCGTGACGGACTGCGTGGCGACAGGCGCGACCATGCTCGCCATGGTGCCGAGAAGGTCGCTTCGAAGCGACGCGAGCGATTGATCGAGCGTCAACTGCGATATTCCTTGGACGATCGTCGTCTGATAGACGGGGGCAGGCGCATAGGCGGGAGGACGATACGTGGGCTGAACCTTGAGCGCTGGCTTCGATGTCGTTGCCGTCATAGCGACCGTACGCGTATAGGTCGGCCGCACGATCGTCGGCTCGGGTCCCGAAAAGAAGGAGAAGGTGTTCGCGGCCGCATTCGCGAGCGATGCGAGAGTCGTGTAGGTCGCGACCGCGATGTCGCGTCCGATAGATACGGCCGGCGTAAGGACCGATGCGGGGGCCACGATCGCCGGATCCGTACCGGCCACGGATTCGAGCGCCGCTGCAACTTTGCCCACGCCGCCGAGATATGCATTTTCCATCGCCGATGGACTGCGGGAGATCGACGCAATGGCCGGAAGGGTACGGATCATTCCTTGCGCGACGCTATCCATGCCAGCTTGCGCGATGTGCGAAGAACTTACGCCCGCATGCGCCGCCGCGAGTTCGACGCGATTTCCGAGTGAGTAGACGGGAGAGAACACCGCCCGAGCGAGTGTCGGCGCCAGGTGTGACGGAATGGCAGCGAACGCGAGGAATGCAGATGCCGAGCCGCTCGGCACTTGCGCTGTCGCGCGCGCCAAGCGGTCGCCAGCATTACCGACGAAAGCGACGGCCTCTGCTGACACTGCGGGTGCCACTGCCGCCGGCGCATACGCAATTCGTTCGTGGAACGACAGCACGGCACGGGTCGACGAGATGATGCCATTCCCGAACGCGAGATTGAACGCATTCACGCGCGCGGGGACGCGAGCGAGAACGTCCCGCGCCGCCGCGCCGTTATCGAGCGCCATGCTCCCGGCGTCCAGAATGAGACGCCGGTACGCCTCGAAGGCGTCTCCGATGCCTGCGTAAAAGGACGCGCCGATGCTGACATACGATCCGTATGGATGCTGCATCGCATTCAGCGCTGTGCGCATATCTGGCAGCGCGATCGAATGAGCTCTCGCATGAGAGAGTTCCGTCGCGTTCAAGGAGGCGGCTGCAGGAACAGCGATCGCGGGAAGCTCGACACGGCCGAACGCTTCGGGCTGGGCGTACGCATAGGACGTCTGCGCGTGCGAAATCATTCGCGCGTCCGAGCGTGGCGCATGCGTTGTCGCGTCATGCGCAAGTTGCGACAGCTGTGCGTGAAGCGCATCCGACGCCCGAAATGCGATGATTCCAGCGTCGGAAGCGATCTTCGGTATGAACGACTGCGCGAACACAGCGCATCCGACGACGAACATCGCGATGCTGATCGCATATGCAGGAGAGCGCGCGGGTACTTCCGAAAGTTCGAACACTTCTTCCTCAAGTATCGGCCGCGAGCGCGAGATCGCTTTTGCGGCGCGTTGAAGCAGAGAATTGCGAGCTCGGTATTCCTGCGCATGGAGCTTAGCGCGCGCATCCCAGAGAGCCTCCTTATGCTCAGATTGCTTGTCGATGAATGCAAGAAGCGAGTGTCGTCGAATGAACCACGTTCGACCTACTTGCGTACCCTCGATGTCGCCAGATCGGGCGAGACGCGAAAGATAGTCAGGAGTGTATCCAGATAATTCAGCAGCGGACTTCGTGGTGATGAGATCGTTCTCGTGAAATGAATCCATGCCGAATGAGCGAATTAGATATATTTTATCTATAATTTCCGGCAAATTCGCATATCCTGCAGCGACAAATGTGGATAAGAAATCGATCACCGAAATTTTCGGATTTATCGCCGCGAGCGAGAATCAAAATTTTTCGCAGAAGCGTAAAATTGCTTGACTTACCGTCCTTGATCGCGCCGCAAATACTTTTCATTGGACATTCGAAGCCGTAGATTCGACCTACATGGCATCTACGCTACGCGATGTTCTGCTTATAGAGATATTTTTTACAGATGGTGCCTCTCCGGATTTCTACATGGTCGGTAGCACTTGGTCAGATTCACATGCCTACTTGCAGCGGGAGTCTCGGTTAAACGAGATGCAATAACTATATTTTGTGCCGTTAAGAAGAACAGCCGGCTCTTGCCGGCTGTCCTTTATAGGCATCTTATCGATCGTATATGTTCACCCCGGCCACTGCCCCGAGAGCTCCGCTCTTGAGCAAATAGGAGTCCATGTACCCGCTGCCGGCAACGGCGAATGCGCACATCACGATGGCAAGGAGGACCCCTGCTACCTGCAGGGTCCGCACACCGCCGTTCTTCTTGTGCTTCGGGGTAATGATGACGTCTGCCACCGGCCCATTCTCATCTCGGCTTGCCGAGTTTTCCTGCTTTGCCATGATCTCATGCGGGAGCGGCTGGTAGTTCTCGTCGCGGATCGCACGAATTGGTATGGAGACGGCCTCGGAGACCTGTTCCGCCGTTTGTGCTTCGGCGTTCTGTGTCCCTACTTCTTCCGGCTCGCCCGGCGTTCCCACACGATTGAACCATGCCTGCCACGATTCCTGCAGTTTGTCCGCGGTAACTTCAGGCTCTTCTCCTTCGTCCGCTGCGTGTTTTGTCTCAGGTATGGATTCTTCCACCTGATCAGGCTCATATTTAGGCTCTCCCCACGTAGCGGAAAACACGGCCGTGGAGGGAGAAGCCTTCTTGTCTGCCTCCTTTTCGCCAAATCGGTGGTCGTGAAGAGCAGATTCGAGGACATACCAGCTCCTACCCACGAGACGGGCGTTGACGCGCCCTTCGCGACACAGCTGACCAATATAGTCCTTCGCATACCCTGTCATTTTGGCTGCTCGCTTAGACGATAGGTATTTCTTGTCGTCGAGAATTAGTTCATCCATACCCATTAGTATAGCCATATCTCGCCTCGCAATAAAGAGATGTGCACATTCATGCGGGGCGGCACCGAACCAGCTCGACGGATGAGGGCCTCCTCCCTATTGGAGTGCCTCGATAATAAGCGCCTTCAGAGTGGCTGGATTGCCGGCTCCCTTGGTGGCCTTCATGCTCTTTCCGAGCAGATATTGGAGGGCCGCCTCCTTTCCGGAGCGGTATTCCTGAACCGCCTTCGCTTCTGTGCTTATGACTTCGAGCACGGCCGAACGGAGCTCGTCGGTATCGTGCACCTGCAGAAGCGCTTTCTCTGTTGCAATGACTTCTGGATCGCCGCCCGATTCCACCATGAACGCTAGCGTGTCCTTGCCGCCGCGCGAAGAAAGCTTCCCTTCGGTGATAAGGCGCATGAGCTTCGCGAAAGAGCGCGGCTCAAGCGAGGCAAAATTCTCCGCGCCGCGCTTTGCAAAGATGCCCGCGATATCGGACACGATATAGTTCGCGCTCAATCCGACGAGTGCTCGGTCGTTATCGAGTTCGCGTGCGACTGAATCGAAGAACGATGCGCGCTCCGGCGATGCGGCGATGTACGCGATGTCGCTCTTCTTGATACCGAACGTCCCTTCATATCTCGCGCGCCGCTCATCTGGCAGTTCGGGCAGTGATGCTTGGACCGCGTCCCTTGAGAATTCCGCGATTTCGGAAAGGTACAGCTTCGGCAGATCGGGCTCCGGAAAATAGCGGTAGTCGGCACTGCCCTCCTTGAACCGCTGATGGAACGTCTCCTGCTTTCCCTCGTCCCAGCCGCGCGTCTCCTGCAGTACCGCCCCGCCCTTCTTGATGAGCTCTGACTGACGTTGGATCTCGAACTCGATCGCGCGCTCGACCGACCGGAATGAGTTTATGTTCTTGACCTCGACCTTCGTGCCGAAGGCCTCCGTATCTGAAACGGAGATATTCGCCTCGATGCGCATCTCCCCTTTTTCTAGATTAGCTTCTCCAGCGCTGAGCGTGCGGAGCAAAAGCTGCAATTCACGCGCGAATCGCCCTGCCGTCGCGGCATCATGAACGACCGGCTCGGTGACCAGTTCCATGAGCGGTATGCCGGCGCGATTGAAGTCAACGAGGCTCTCGCCTCCGGCATGCGATGATCGCGCGGTGTCTTCTTCAAGATGAATGCGCGTGAGCCGCACGCCGGCGAGCTCTCCACCCGAGATGAGCGGATGCTCGTACTGGCTTATCTGATAACCCTTCGGAATGTCCGGATAGAAATAGCTCTTACGGTCGAACACGGTTTCGTCCGCGAGCGTGCCTCCCACTGCAGCGCCCATGCGCAGGATATGCCGCACCGCTTCCTTGTTGATCACGGGAAGCGTTCCGGGGTGCGCCATGCATACCGGACAGACGTTCACGTTCGGCCGCTCCTCGTCGGGATCGTTCCGGCAATCGCAGAACATCTTCGTGCGGGTCTTGAGTTCAGCGTGTACCTCAAGTCCGATGGTCGGCCGATACGGCATAGGTATACGGTCAGTATGCCGTAGTCGGGGTACGGAGGCAACCGGCGTTCCTACTCGCCAAGAATAGCGGTCAACCGATCCGAGAATGTTTTGAGGGATGCGGGGTCCTGCACGGAGACCATGAGCACTTCCCTGCCGAGGTCGCGAGAGAGCAGGGCGACCTTCGTTTCGCGTTCCGCAGGAGAAATAAGGTCGATTTTCGACAGGACGACGATCTCCCGCTTATCGGAGAGCCCCCTACCGAATGACTCTATCTCTTTCCTGACTTCCCTATACGCCGCGATGGGGTCTTCTTGCTCAGCCGAGACGAGATGCAGGATAAGAGCGGTGCGTTCTACGTGTTTTAAAAATTTCGTACCCAATCCTCGTCCGGACGAGGCACCCTCGATAAGCCCTGGTATGTCAGCGAGGATATAGCCATAAAAATCAGCGAGGTTCGGTTCGAGCGTAGTGAAAGGATAGTCTCCGACCTTCGATTTGGCGCGAGTAAGCGCATTGACGAGCGAGGACTTGCCGGCGTTCGGCAGCCCGATGAGACCGGCATCGGCGATGAGTTTGAGCGACAGCACGATCTCGCCCCCGTGCCCCGGCTTGCCGTTCGTCTGCTGGAATGGATTCTGATTTGTGGAGCTTTTGAACCTGGCATTCCCGAGCCCGCCATGGCCGCCCTTGAAGATCACGACGCGCTCCCCTTCCGTTCGGATCTCGTATTCTTCGTTCGTCGCCACGAGGCGCGCGACCGTTCCGACGGGCACCTTGAGCTCCGCATCGGCGCCGTTCTTGCCCGTCTTGAGCTCGTTCTTGCCAGCTTCTCCATTCTCGGCATGGAATCGTTTCTCGTACCGATAATGCGCGAGCGCGGCAAGATCGCGCACGCCGACGAGCACGACGTCTCCGCCGTTGCCGCCATCGCCTCCCGACGGACCGCCTTTCGCCTTCTCCTTCGTACGCAGCCAGCGTATGACGCCGTTGCCGCCCTTTCCGGACTCGGCGTAGATGCGCGCTTCATCAACGAATGCCATGGCTATGCGGTTCCCTCGATAACCCACCCTTCCGCGAGCAAGGCCTCAGCCTTCTTGAACTTCACGGTCTTGGTTTCATCGCCTTTCCGAAGCGTCACAATGTCGTTGCGTCCGAAGGAATGCTCCTTGACGATCGGCAGGTGCGCGGAGCCCTCGCTTTCTTCAGCGCCGGCGGCGACGAGCGCCGCGCGCACGCGCTCTTCCTCGGCTCGTATCCTCGCCTCATCGGCTGCCTGCATGTGCGGGATTGCCTCGCGCACGGTTTGCGCTATCGCGGCCTCGAGGTCACGGAAGCGCGCGAGCCCTTCACGGCGGTATTCGATCAAGGGATCCCTCTGGCCGTACGCGCGAAGTGACACGGAGCGGCGCAGATAATCCATGGTCTCGAGATGCTCGAGCCAGAAGGTATCGATGACCTGGAGGACGAGGCGCCGCACGTGCTCCACGAATGCAGGACCGAATTCCGCTTGCTTCGCCTCGAGAGCCGAGAGCGCCGCGGCATCGCCCGCCATGAGCTCTCGCACGAGCGTATCGACCTCTTCGTCGCTTCCGGTGAGTGCCGCCCGTCTGCGGGCGTAGATCGCGAGACGCTGGGTATTCATGACATCGTCGTAGGCGAGCACTTGCTTGCGGGAATCGAAATTGAACCCTTCGATGCGCTCCTGCGCGGTCTCAAGCGAGCGCGTGATCATCGAGCTCTCGATGGGCTCATCTTCCGGTATCCCGAAACTGCCCATCACCTTCTTCAGCGTGTCGGACGCGAACACGCGCATGAGCTTGTCCTCGAGCGACACGTAAAATCGAGTCTCGCCCGGATCGCCCTGGCGACCGGCGCGGCCGCGGAGCTGATTGTCGATGCGCCGCGCGTCGTGCCGTTCGGTACCGATGACCATGAGGCCGCCCGCCTCGACGACGCGCATGCGCTCGTCTTCGCCGGCAAGAGCGCCGCCGAGTTTGATGTCGACGCCGCGACCGGCGAGGTTCGTCGCGACCGTGACTCGTCCCGGCGCGCCCGCTCCGGCGATGATCTCTCCTTCGCGTTCATGGTTCTTCGCGTTCAGCACTTCGTGCGGGACTCCTTCCTTACCGAGGAACTCGCTTACGATCTCGTTGTCCTCGATCGACACGGTGCCGACCAGAACGGGCTGCCCTTTCTCATGGCGCGTCTTCACTTCTCGCGCGACTGCGCGATATTTTCCGGCCGAGGTCTGGAAGATCAGGTCATCGTGATCTTTGCGCCGGATGGGGCGGTTCGTCGGAACGACGACGACTTCGAGCTTGTATACCGTATAGAACTCCTCTTCCGAGGACAAAGCCGTTCCCGTCATGCCGGCGAGCTTCTCGTACATGCGGAAGAGGTTCTGGAACGTCACTGTCGCATAGGTACGCGTCTCTTCTCGGACCCGCACTCCTTCCTTGGCTTCTATGGCCTGATGGAGGCCTTCCGACCAGCGTCGTCCCGGCTGGAGCCGACCCGTGAATTCGTCCACGATGATGACGTCCCCGTCGCGGACCACATATTCCTTATCGGGATGGAACAGCGCCTTGGCTCGCACGGCCGTCTCGAGGTGATGGGCGTATTTGACCCCCCCTTCCGTATATATATTGTCGAGGCCCAAAGCGGTCTCCGCCTTTTTCATGCCGGCCTCCGTCATTTGTATCGCGCGCTGCTTCTCATCAACCGTGTAATCCTCGTCCTGCACGAACGACTTCACGATGTCTGCGAAACGCTCATAGAGACGCTCTGAATCGCCCGCGGGACCGCTGATGATGAGGGGCGTTCGCGCCTCATCGATGAGGATGGAGTCGACTTCGTCGATGATGGCGTAATGGAATCCGCGCTGGACTATCTGCGACGGCGCGTATGCGGTGTTATCGCGCAGATAATCGAAACCGAGCTCGTTGTTCGTGACGTAGGTGATGTCGCACGCATAGGCCTCGCGCTTGTCGGCGGGACGCAAGTAATCGTAGAAGACGCGGAACGCGCCCGCGGCATCTCGCTCGGCGTCCTCTTCGCTCGCCACGTGCGATGCGTCATAGCGGTACGCGCCGGTCGACGTGACACAACCGACCGTGAGACCCAGATAGTCATAGACCTGTCCCATCCACGTGGTGTCGCGTCTCGCCAGATAATCGTTGACGGTGACCACTTGCACTCCTTTGCCGGACAACGAATGGAACGTGGCGGGCAACGTGGCGACGAGCGTCTTTCCTTCGCCGGTACGCATCTCCGCGATCTTGCCCCTCGTGAGCGCGAGACCGCCCATGAGCTGCACATCGAAATGGCGCTCCTTCCGCGTGCGCAGCGCCGCTTCACGGGTGAGCGCGAACACCATCGGAAGGTCGGACTCGCTCGCCTCGCCGGCTGTTTTCGCTCTTGAACGGATCTCTGTGATGCGCGAACGCATCTCATCCTGGGACAGCGCCTGCACCTCGTCCGAAAGCGCGTTGACCCGCGCTATGACCGGCTCCGCGGCCCGAAGGAAGGCCGCGGATTGGTTCTTCGAGAAGATATTCGAGAGCCCGAACATATTGCCAAGCAGTATACCCCGTGAGATAGAAATTAGAAAGTCATTTTCGTCAAGATTTTCTCGACGAAGATAGGCGCCGTCGGGGAGCCGAGCACGAGACCGTATCTCATGCGGTACAGCATGTTGCGCATTTTTCGCCCATGAAAAAGAAAAATCCCCGTACCGTAGTGCGGGGATTTTCCGGAGCGCGAATTTATTTGCGCTTCTTCGAAGCCTTGCGCTTCTTCGTCGCCTTCTTCGCGGCCTTACGCTTCTTTGCCATGGTGGTTGCGAATGATTAAGTGCTGGTTGATATATCGACCCGTTCGCGCTCGAAATAAATCTCGTGTGCGAACGTGCTATTCGTAATTATCACGTGTAAAAAATGTTTTGTGTATGAAAATTACCGCGCTTGTGGATAAGTTCGCGCCGCGATCGCGTTATGCGCCATCGTGCTTCGCGGAGCCGAACGTTTCTACTTCGCGTTCGATGGCGAAACCGAGTTCGTTCTGCACTCGCGTCTCTATCTCACGCGCGAACTCGTCGATAGCCGTCGCGGTGGCGGCGGTTTCGGCGACGACAACGATCGGCTGGCGTTCAAAAAGGCGCACCGGGCCGCGCGCATAGCCCTTCAGCCCGAGCGCATGATCAAGAAGCCATGCAAGCGACACCTTGCGCCGACCATCAGCTTGCACATAGGCCGGGAGGTCGGGGAAACGAGCTTTGAGCGCCTCGCCTACCGGCGCATCAAGCGTCGGATTCTTGAAGAATGACCCGGCAGTTCCTCGGGGCGGGAACTTCTGACTTCGAATAGCGCGAACCGCGCCTGCTATCTCCGCCGGTGTTCCGAGCGCGACGCCTTCAGCTCGGGCGCGCGCGAGATCCGCATAAGCCAAGTTCGGCGTGCCGATTTCCGAAACACGAATAATGACGCGCGTTATGAAAAGTTCGGGATGATCTTTGAAGATGCTCCTGCGATACCCGAATCCTGCGGCTTCCCCATCGATCGTTACCGCGTGTCCCGTCCGCGTGTCGATGCATTCTGCGGACACGAACACGGTCGAGAGCTCGCTTCCGTACGCGCCGATGTTCTGAACTGCCGCACCTCCGACCGTCCCCGGAATGCCCGCGAGATTTTCGATGCCGTACATTCCCCGCGCTGTCGCCTCCTCGACGAGCCGGTCCCACGAGGCGCCTGCATCCGCGACGATGCGGGCCACGCCTTCCGACTCTTCGAGCCTAATCTTGTCGGCAACGCTCTGCACGACGACGCCGTCGACGCCGTTGTCCGGCACGAGGATATTGCTGCCGTTACCGAACGGCAAGACGCGCAGATTCTCTTGCGCCGCAAATGAGAACGCCTCTTTGAGTTCCGACAGATCGCGCGCCTCGACGAAATAACGCGCTGAGCCGCCCGCGCCGAGCGTGGTGCGCGGCGCGAGCGGCTCTCGTTCGCGCACGATCATTTTGCGCCGGACTGGATCTCTTGGATGGCGGCGGCGCCGGAAGCCGCAGCGTCCGGGAAGCGCTTCACGAGTTCTCGGATGGTCGCGAGCGCGTCACCCTTCTGTCCTGCCGTGTAGTACGCGGACGCAAGACCGAACCAGGTCCGCGCATCCGCCGTCGGCGCTGATACGCGAAGCTTCCAGAGATCGATGAGCCGAGACCAGTTCTTGGTGCGATAGTACACGACGGCGAGCACGTCGCTGTCGATCGTCGTCGTACCGTAGGAGGTCATGAGTACCTTGTCCGCGGCCGCCGTATCACCGACGGCGAAATCCCCTGCCGCCGCATAGACGGCCATATCCGAGAATTGCGGCGCCAGCTCATACGCCGTCGTGAAAGCCTTGCGCGCCGCTTCCACGTCGCCTGCGTCCCACGCCGTGATGCCTGCCTCTATCCAGAATTTCTCGTTCTTCGGCGATAGCGCGATGGCCGCCTGGATCTCCTTCATGGAATCGGCGCTGTCGCCCGCGAAACGGTACGCGTAGGCGAGCTCGAGATGCTCGCGCGCATCTTGCGGGTACCGAGCGACCTGCTTCTGCATCTCGGTTATCGCAAGCGTCACCGCAGCCTGCCGGTCCTGCTGATTCGCGGAGTTGCCGAGGCCGCCGGCGAACGATACGAGCTGTTCCCGCACTTCTTGAGCGGCGAACGCGGGATGCGCAGCCAAGTCGCTGAATACGGCGAGCGCGTCATGAGGCTGGCTCGACAAAGCCGTGATGAGTCTCGAAGCGACCGTCATCCCGGGCACATTGACGAACCACATGACCCCGATGAGCACGACCGTCGCGATCGGAATGGCGAGCGTGCCGGCGGATACCGCTTGCATCTCCGGCATGCGCTCGAACCGAGCTATCGGGCGCGCGACCTGCGCATCGATGAATGCCAGTATGGCGAAGAAGTACACGTACGAGTACAGGTTGTCGAACACGAACATGTTGTGGACCGCATATCCTGCGAGGGCCGCCGTAAGCGCGATGCGCTCGGAGCGCGGCAGGTCCGAATGCCGCCACAGAAGATAGAGCGCGGAAACGAAGAGCGACAGGTAGAGAAGCAGCGCCGGGAATCCTCCGGCCGACAGCCAATCGATGAATGCATTGTGAGCACGATCGAACCACGGCTCCTGCCCATGAAGCGTAGGAGTGTAATACCTATTGAAGACGTAATTGAATCCTTCCTGCCCCCACCCGAGAATCGGGTGCTCCTTTGCACCTTGAAGCGCCATGCCCCATATGGTGAAGCGCGTGCTGCCGTCAGCGGCGGAGATGGACGCCACCCGCTGGAGGACATGGTTCCCTTGGATGAACGCAGAATTGCGCGCCATATAAAATGCGCCGGCCACCGCTACGATTATGATGAGCGCCGCGATCGATAAACGGCGCAAGCGGGCGCTCGTCGTGATAGCGCTTAAGAGCGCAGCTACAGCCAGCGCAAAGACGAGGGCGAGCGCCGTGCCTCTTGTCTCGGTGAAGAATATGAGGACGCCTTCGAGACCGGCCAATACGAACAAGGATCGCCGCAGCCAGACCTGTTTTTCCGTGAGCCCGAGCCACAGCGCGAGGAATACATTGAAGAGGAAATAGATCGCGAGATACGCGGAATTGCCGAAGGTGGCGTCGATGCGCGTCGAACCCTGGTGGATGGTGAACGCCCCGCCAAGCTGGAGAAGCGAATAGGCCGAAACGAAAAGCGAGACGGCGAGCGACGTCAGGAACCACGCACGCCACTTCTGCTCAACGCGAAGCACTGCTCCCGCCGCGAGGAAGAAACCGAGCAGATGTACGAGCAGCACCCAGCCTTCCATGCGCTCGAAATTGCTCCAAAAGGCCTTCGAGGCATTGAGCGCCGCTCCGTCCGCGACAGCCATCCAGAGCACGAAGAGTAGTACGGCCGCGCCGATGACCGAAAAATGCGGCCGGTAACGCTTATCGAGGAGGGCGAGCACTGCCCAACCGGCGACGGCCGCTTCCACCATGATGCGGAAAAAGAACGCCTTGCCGGTGATGAACGGGAAGAAGAAGGAACTAGAGACGACGAGCGGCGTGAAGGGTATGAGAAACAGGGCGCCAAGCGCGAGCCAGCGCGCGATCTGTCGGGCAGGGACGGTTTCCATGATGGGAAATGATAGCATACGGCCCGCTTTAGGCGGGCCGTGCTCCTCCAAACTTTACGTCGTTACTAGAAACGCCAGCTGAACAATCCCCAGCTCTTCGCTTCGATGTCCGCCAGGGCCTGCAAGTGCGCCTGCGCATCCTGAAGCGCCGTTATCTGGGTCTGGAGCGTCGCCTTGAGCTCGGGCGTCGTCGAAGCCTGGTTCATGAGCGTCGTCAAGACGTCGATACGCGCCTGATTCTCTGCGACTGCCTGGCTCAGCGTTCGGGCCGATTCCTTGTCGCCTCCGAAGAGGAGGCGGCTGAAGAATCCGCGCGACCGCATCTTGAGCTCGGCCGTCGTTGTCGTCGCTATCGAATCATTCATCTCCTTCGCGATCTCGGACACTTGCGGTCCGATACCGCCGAGGAGCGCTTTCGATGCGAGGAGAGTATGCACGGCGAGCCGCACCGGGTTCACGTCCTTCACCGTCTCATGGACCTCGGGGGTCGTGCTTGCATCTTCCTCCTGCTGATCAAGCTCCTCCTTGCGGAGTTCTATGGAGCGCTTGAGCGCATCCAGAGAAAGCGCCGCGGTCGTGCTGCTATCGATGAAGAAAGGGAAATTCTCTTTGATGCGTTCGAACGCCTCTTTCGCGTTCTCACGCGAGCGTTCCATAGCCTGCTTCGCCTGTTCGCGATCGTTCTCGGACGAGGTCGCTTGTTCATCATCATTCGATGCGGATCCCCATGCGGCCTTGTCGGATGCGGGCACATTCTCATCATCCTGGCCGGCGACCACCGTTCCGCTCGCCGAAACGTCAACCGTCTGCATCTGGATGTCAGCGCCCGCCGAACCTTCAACCGAGTCGCCGCTTCCCCGCTCCGCGAGCGCAGCTGCCGGGAGGACGGCGATCGCGAGCCCCAACACTGACGCACTCACTGCATAACCGTATCTGTTCATAATCATGAAGATGTATTAGTGACTAGTCTTCCCTATCAGTATAACCGAGCTAACGACCGCCATGACGACGAGGCGCCCGAAATCTTACCGCTTGGTCGCCATATACCGATCATGCTTCTGCGCGGAATATATAATTTTCGCGTCTGGGAATTTGTTGCGTAGCTCCATCTCGCCGCCGGACCCTCTACGGATATCGATGATGATGGTTCCTCCCGGCAAGAGCCGGTCATAGGCCTCGT